>JAZUMM010000206.1:0-5700 GCA_045603625.1 Acutalibacteraceae bacterium
TATTTAGTAAAAATATCTATATTTTCAATAAAAATTTATACTTCATACATAACAAGAAATTACGGATATGTTATTGATTTATTTGCGTTATTCGTGTAAAATTCAATTTAGGTATTTATTTTTATATATTAATTATATTAAGGAGTATAATATGCCAATTGTTACACTAAAAACGTTATTGGAAAAGGCTGAACAAAACAAAATAGCAGTTGGTTCATTTTCCGTAGGAAATATGGAAATGGTTCTTGGTGCAATTAAAGCCGCCGAAGAAATGAATACACCAATTATAATTCAAATTGCAGAAGTCAGGTTACCCACATCACCATTAAAGATTTTTGGTCCTTTAATGGTTGCTGCTGCAAAAAACAGTTCTGTTGATATTTGTGTTCATCTTGACCACGGTTTAAATTTTGAAACAGTTGAAACTGCTCTGGATTTAGGATTTTCCTCAGTAATGCTTGATGGTTCACTTCTTTCATATGAAGAAAACGTAGCCTTAACTAAAAAGGTTGTTGAAAAAGCACAACAATACGGTGCTTCTGTTGAAGCAGAGCTTGGCGTTGTCGGTGGTAATGAGGGTGAAGGTAAAGCTCATACAATTCAATGCACAGACCCGCTTGTAGCACATAAATTCTGTAAAGAAACCGGAATAGATGCTCTTGCCGTTGCAATCGGTAACGCTCACGGACATTACAAGGTTCAACCGGAATTACGTCTTGATATTCTGAAAGAAACAGACAATGTTTGCTCTACTCCGCTTGTTTTACACGGCGGTACAGGCATTACACCTGATATTTTCAGAGAATGTATAAAAAATGGTGTGCGTAAAATAAACATAGCTACCGCAAGCTTTGATGCAGTTGTAAATGCTGCAAAAGAAACAATTGAAAACAACGGCAATTATTTTAAACTTTCTCAAAGTATTGCAGACAACGTTTATGAAAACATTAAAAAACATATAGAAATTTTCAATATGAAATAAGGAGTGTTAATATGAAATACATAGAATTTGATAACAACAAGGAATTTGATATGATTCTCTTGGGGCGCGTGGCAGTTGACCTTAACCCCGTTGACTACTATTGTCCTCTTTCACAAAGCACTACGTTTAAAAGATATCTTGGCGGTTCACCTGCAAATATTGCAGTAGGACTTGCAAGACTTGGTAAAAAATGTGGATTTTTTGCCAGAGTTTCAGATGATGAATTAGGTACATTTGTAACTGACTTCTTTAAAAACGAAGGAATTGATTGCTCACACATAACACGTTGCACAAATGGCGAAAAAATCGGTCTTACTTTTACAGAAATCAAATCTGAAACAGAAAGCTCAATCACAATGTACAGAAACGAAGCTGCTGACCTTAAGCTTGATGTTTCTGATATTGATGAAGATTATATTAAAAAAGGCAAAGCTCTTCTTATTTCAGGTACCGCACTTTGCGAAAGCCCGTCAAGAGAAGCCGCCCTTAAGGCTACTCTTATTGCAAAGAAGAATAATATTCCTGTAATCTTTGACATTGACTATCGTGCATATAACTGGAAAAGCAATGATGAAATTGCAATTTACTATTCAACAGTTGCCGAAAAAGCTGATATAATTCTCGGCTCAAGAGAAGAATTTGATTTAACAGAAAATTTCATTGGTCTTGACGGTACAGACAAAGCAAGTGCAGCATACTGGCACTCAAAAAATGCAAAAATTGTAATAATCAAACACGGCAAAGAAGGCTCAACTGCATACACAAACGACGGCAAAAGCTACACAATCAAGCCGTTCCCTGTTAAGCTTCTCAAATCCTTTGGTGGCGGTGACGGTTATGCTTCTGCTTTCCTTTACGGTATTCTTGAAGGATGGGATATGTGGGATGCCCTTGAATTAGGCTCTGCATCTGCCGCTATGCTTGTAGCAAGCCACGCTTGCTCTCAGGATATGCCATCTGTTGAAGCTGTAAAAGAATTTATAAAAAAGGAAAAAGAAGAATACGGCGAAATGGTTGCAAGAGGTTAACTATGAAACAGAAGTTTAAAAGATTAATCAGCGCTTCTTTACTTATTGCTTTTCTTCTTTTACAAATTCCTCTTTTAATTAATGTCTATATGTTTGAATTCGCATCAAAGCATATTCTCACAGTTGATGAGGCATCCGAAATGGAGTTTGACTGCATACTCGTTTTAGGTGCAGGTGTCTGGGGCGATTCCCCTTCTCATATGCTTGAAGAAAGATTAAATAAAGGCATTGAGGTTTATAATACCGGTTGTTCAGACAGGCTTCTTATGAGCGGTGACCATGGTCGCGAGGAATACGATGAAGTAAACGTAATGAAAAACTATGCCATTGAATGCGGTGTATTTTCTGATAATATTTTTATGGACCATGCAGGTTTTTCAACATACGAATCAATGTACCGTGCACGCGACATTTTTTTAGTAAAAAAAGTTCTTATTATAACTCAGGAATACCATATGTACCGTGCAATACATAATGCACGCAAGCTTGGTCTTGATGCTTACGGTGTATGTGCAGACGGTCAATACGACTATGATATTACTGTTAACACATACAACAATACCCGTGAAGCACTTGCAAGATGCAAGGACTTTGTATATTGCATCTTCAAGCCCGAACCTACTTACCTTGGTGAAGCAATACCAATCAGCTCAAGCGGTGAATTAACGAAAGGTTGATAAAGCAATGTTTGAAATATTAAATTTTAACGATAATAACGAACGAATAGTTTGTGAAATGAACGGCAAACACTCTGATATGCTTATGGATATCAAGGTAAAAAAATTCATTCCTGATGAAGAATACACCTTATATAGTGAAGAATGTGAAACTGCATTTCTTATATTATATGGTGATGTTGATATTTCATGGAATGGTGAAACCAAGAATATGTTCCGCGAAAATCCTTTCGTAAAAGCATCTTTTTGTTTACACGTTCCAAAAGAAACAGAGGTTCGGATTAAAGCTAAAAAAGATACAGAAATCCTTATTCAGCAAACAGATAACGATATTATTTTTACACCTGTTTTTTACACGCCCGATATGATTCTCTACCAGCATTTCGGCAAAGACCAATGGGACGGTGCTGGATACAGAATTGTTTCTACTGTTTTTGACCACGATAATGCACCATATTCAAATATGGTTCTTGGCGAAGTTTATAATCAACCGGGAAGATGGTCAAGCTACCCGCCTCACCATCACCCTCAACCCGAAGTTTACTATTATCAATTTGATAAGCCACAGGGCTTTGGTGCTGCATTTGTCGGCGACGACGTATTCAAAAGTGTTCAAGGCAGTGCGGTGTACATCCCTGACGGTAAAGACCATGAACAAGTTGTTGCACCGGGTTATGAAATGTGCTACATCTGGATGGTACGTCATTTAGACAATGACCCTTGGTTAAAAACAACTCGCTTTGTTTCAGAAGAACATCAATGGTTAACAAAATAAGTACATATTTCCTTTAAGGAGTGATATAAATGCCAATTATGACAATGGGTCAAGCCCTCGTTAAGTTCCTTGACAATCAATATGTTTCCTTTGACGGTAAAGAAACTAAATTTGTTGACGGTATTTTTACAATATTCGGTCACGGAATTGTATGCGGACTTGGTCAGGCTCTTGATGAAAACAGAGGTAATCTTAAGGTTTATCAAGGTAAAAATGAACAAGGTATGGCACACGTTGCTGCAAGCTTTGCAAAGCAGAACAACAGACGCAAAATCATTGCCTGCTCATCCTCTATCGGTCCGGGTGCTGCTAATATGATTACTGCTGCGGCAACTGCAACTGTAAACAACGTTCCTTTACTTCTTTTACCTGCCGACACATTTGCCTGTCGTCAACCCGACCCTGTTTTACAACAGTTTGAACAACCAATTTCACTTTCAATCACAACAAACGATGCATACAAGCCTGTTTGTCGCTACTGGGACAGAGTTGTGAGACCTGAGCAGCTTATGTCTGCAATGATTAATGCTATGCGCGCACTTACAGATACTGCAAATGCCGGTGCTGTTTGCGTTTGTCTTCCACAAGACGTTGAAGGCGAAAGCTATGATTATCCTGAAGAATTCTTTGAAAAAAGAGTACATAAAATCACAAGAATCGCTCCTGCACCTGATGAAATTGAAGATATTGCTTCAATTATTAAAAATGCTAAAAAGCCATTAGTAATTGCAGGTGGCGGAGTAAGATATTCAGAAGCCGGTGATACGCTTCAGAAATTCTGCGAAAAGCACAATATTCCTATGGCTGAAACACAAAGCGGTAAATCTGCAATACTTTCATCACACTATCTTAACGTTGGCGGTGTTGGTGTTACAGGTAACCTTTCTGCAAACTTAATTGCAAAAGATGCAGATGTTATTATCGGTATCGGTACACGTTTTTCTGACTTTACAACTGCTTCTAAATCTTTGTTTAAAAAGGATGCTAAATTCATCACTATAAACACAGACAGATTTGATGCTTACAAGTTAGGAGCAACAAAAGCAGTATGTGATGCTAAAGTCGGCATAATCGCTTTAGATAACGCTTTAGGCGATTATAAAACTGCATACACAACAGAAATCGCAGATGCTAAAAAAGCCTGGGATGAAGAAATGCAAATTCTTTCAAGCTATAAATACGACGATAATTTTGAACCGATTATTAAAGCAAGATACGAAAAAACAATTCCTGAATTTATTGAATTGACAAAAGGTGTTATTACACAGACATCTGCTCTTGCACTTATCAGAAAAACAATTGCTGATGATGCAATTGCTGTTGCTGCAGCAGGCTCACTCCCCGGCTGTATGCAAAGAATGTGGACAACTGATTCCTTATACACATACAATATGGAATACGGTTATTCATGTATGGGATACGAAATTGCAGGTGCATTAGGCTCAAAGCTTGCAGAGCCTGACAGAGAGGTTTACGCATTCTGTGGTGACGGTAGTTACCTTATGCTTCATAGCGAACTTGTTACATCTATTCAGGAAAACAAGAAAATTAACGTTCTTTTATTTGATAATGCAGGCTTCGGCTGTATAAACAATCTTCAGATGAGCAACGGTATCGGTAACCTTGCAACTGAATTCAGAAAGCGCGATGAAAACGGCAATCTTTTAGGTGACCTCTTCCCTATTGATTTTGCTAAATGCGCTTCAGGTTACGGTGTTAAAACATATACCGCAACAACTCTTGAAGAGCTTGAAGCTGCTCTTATTGACAGTAAAAAGCAAGATGTATCGACTCTTATTGATATTAAAGTTCTTCCAAAGTCAATGACTGACGGTTACGATGCCTGGTGGCACGTTGGTCTTGCATCAACTTCATCTAATGAAGCAGTTAATGCTGCTTTTAAGAATAAACAAGAAAATCTTAGCAAAGCGAGGAAATTCTAATGCTTGATAAAAACAAAGTAAAACTCGGCATAGCTCCTATCGCCTGGACAGACGACGATATGCCTGATTTAGGAGCAGAAAACACATTTGAGCAGTGTATTTCAGAGATGGCTCTTGCAGGCTTCACAGGTTGTGAAGTAGGCAACAAGTATCCTAAGGATACAGCTGTACTTAAGAAAGCACTTGACCTTCGCGGTATGCAGATTTGTAATGCTAGGTTTTCTACCTTCCTTACAACAAAGCCTTATGAGGAAACAGAAGAAGACTTTATTGAACACATTACATTCCTTAAAGA
>JAZUMM010000207.1:0-3484 GCA_045603625.1 Acutalibacteraceae bacterium
ATTTCCGGTTCTGACTTTGTTGAAATGTTCGTCGGTGTCGGTGCAAGCCGAGTCCGAGACCTTTTCGGTGAAGCAAAGAAAAACGCACCGGCAATCATCTTCATCGACGAGATCGACGCAGTAGGCCGTCACAGAGGTGCAGGTCTTGGCGGCGGGCATGATGAACGCGAGCAGACACTTAACCAGCTCCTTGTTGAGATGGATGGTTTTGGTAATAATGAAGGTATTATCATTATTGCTGCAACTAACAGACCTGATATTCTTGACCCTGCGCTCCTCAGACCTGGCCGTTTTGACCGTCAGGTTACTGTTGGCAGACCGGATGTAAAGGGTAGAGAAGAGATTCTTCACGTTCACGCTAAAAACAAACCTCTTGCACCTGATGTTGATTTAAAAACAATTGCTCACGGTACTGTTGGCTTTACAGGTGCAGACCTTGAAAATCTTCTTAACGAAGCAGCACTTCTTGCAGCTAAACGTAATAAAAAAGCAGTTACAATGGTTGAAATTGATGAGGCAATTGTTAAGGTTGAGGTTGGTACTGAGAAAAAATCTCACAAATATACCGAAAAAGAAAAGAAAATGACTGCTTACCACGAAGCAGGCCATGCAGTTGTTGCATTCTATCTTGAAAACAGCGACCCTGTTTACGAAATTTCCATCATTCCACGCGGTATGGCAGGTGGTTATACACTTTACCGTCCTGATGAAGATTCATCTTATATGAATAAAACTGAAATGTTGGAGAGAATTATCTCTTTGATGGGTGGCCGTGTTGCAGAAAAAATCATCGGTGGCGATATTTCAACAGGTCCGTCATCTGATATTTCAAGGGCATCTGATATGGCTCGTTCAATGGTTACACGTTACGGTATGAGCGAGAAATTAGGTCCTGTTGTTTATGGTAAGGATAATGACCAGGTATTTCTTGGTATGGATTATAATCATACTAAAAACTATTCTGATTCTTATGCAACTGCAATTGATGATGAAATCAAGAGAATTGTTCTTGAGTGTGAAGAGCGTTGCTTTAACATTCTTACAGAGCATAATGACAAGCTTGTTCTTATTGGTGAAACACTCATTAAGGATGAAAAAATCAATAAAGAAACATTCCTTAAGCTTATGGATGAAAACTATGACCCTGAACAAGATAAGCAAGAGGTTGCAGAAGAAATTGCAGAAGCTACCATTGATTCAGTTGACTATGCAGAAGAAACTGCAGAAATCACTGAGGATGCTTCAGAAAAGCTTTCTACCGAAGATATAGATGAGTAAAAATAAAAAACAGTTGTTGGTTTTACCGGCAACTGTTTTTAGTTAAAATGTTGTTGAGGTGTAAATATGGATTATAAAAATCCTGCTCTTTCACCTGAGGAAAGGGCTAAAAGCTTACTGTCTTTAATGACTCTTGAAGAAAAGGTTGCTCAGATAGATATTATTCGTGATGTTGTGTTTTCGACAAAGCCTCATAAGCTGTATCATTGTGCAATTGAACCTGATTCTGAATTAAATTACGAAAAGCTTCAGAATACTTTAGGTGAAAAGGGTATTGGTTTTATTCATGATGCTTATACTGAGCCGAAGGTTTTTAATAAATTTCAAAAATACCTTGTTGAAAATACAAGGTTAGGTATTCCTTGTATTTTTACAGGTGAAGCACTTCACGGTATTCTTTGGCCGGGTGCAACGGTTTTTCCTGTGCCTTTGGGTCTTGCCGCAAGCTTTAACAGAAAAAATGTAAATACAATCGGTAAAGCTATTGCTGCAGAAACACGCGCTTTAGGTATGCAGGAAATTCTTGCTCCCAACCTTGATGTTGCCCGTGAGCCTCGCTGGGGCAGAGTTGAAGAAACCTTTGGTGAGGATACATATCTTTGCTCAGAAATGGCTTATGCAATTATTACAGGCGAACAACAGAACGGTGAGCTTTCGCGTAATGATTCTGTTATTACTGAGCCTAAGCATTATTGTGTTCACGGTATTCCTGAAAACGGTATTAACTGCGCACAGGCAAGAGTTGGTAAAAGGGAGATTGAACAATGCTATCTTCCTGTTTTTGAAACTGCTATTAAAAAAGCAGGGGCAAATAACGTTATGGCTTGTTATAATGCAATTGATTCTGAGGTTGTTCTCAGCTCTGAGTATTATCTGACTGAGATTCTTCGAAACAGATGGAATATGCAGGGTTATGTACGTGCAGACTGGGGTGCTATTGTGCGTCTTGTTAATCGTCATAGAACTGCTGCAACAGATAAAGATGCGATTTGCGATGTAATTAATGCAGGTCTTGATATGCAAGGCTGTTGTGATTATGAATCTGTTTATTATGAAAATACAATTATTGAACTTGTGAACGAAGGCAGGATTTCAATTGAACGTATTGATGATGCGGTTCTTCGTGTTCTTACATTAAAATTTAAAGCAGGTTTGTTTGAAAATCCATATACAGATGAAGCCCGCTTTAAAGAAGTTATAAGGTGTAAAGAGCACCTTGAGGCTTCATTCAATGCGGCAAAGCAGGCAATAACCTTAATTAAAAATGATAATATTCTTCCGCTTAACAAAAAATATAAAAAGATTGCGCTTCTTGGTCCGTCTGCAAACCGTCAACGTCTTGGTGGATATTCCTCCGTTCCTGACGGATATGAACTACGCTCTGTTTTAACCGAAATGAAGGAGTATTTTGGCGATGATACCGAAATTCTTTACTGTTCAGGTTGTGGTATTCCAAAGGATTTACAGGTATTAACTCAGGATGGTCAGCCTCATCTTGTTGAGGTTTATGATGAGGATGAAAAAGAGTGTATTGATGAAGCAGTTAAAATTGCAAAGGAAAGTGAAATTGCCGTTATTGTTGGTGGCGATAATACATTCACAAGCAGTGAGGGTCACGACAGAGCAGACCTGAAATTACCGGGCAAGCAACGGGAGCTCATTGAACGTGTTGCTGCAACAGGTACACCTGTTGTTCTTGTACTTGAAAATGGCAGAAGTGTTGATTTATCTGTTGAAAGTGATATTTGCTCTGCGATTATGTTAGCATATTTTGGCGGTGAATCAGGTGCAAAGGCAATTGTTGAGTCTTTAACAGGTGTTAATAATCCTGCAGGACGCTTGCCTGTATCATTCCCTGCAGACTCAAATAGAATTCCTTGTTATTATACTGTTTTACCAAATAACACAGAGGTTATGTTTGAGGGGAACAGGCGTGCAAAATATCCATTCGGCTTTGGGCTTTCTTACACAAGCTTTGAATACAGCGATTTAAAAATCAATAAAAACTCATCTTTAGATTATTCTGTTAATGTAACTGTTAAAAATACAGGCTCAGTTGATGGTGATGAGGTTGTTCAGTTATATGTTGATGATATGGTTTCTTCAGTAATTACACCACTCAAAGAGCTTAAAGGTTTTGAACGTATTTCGCTTAAAGCAGGTGAGAGCAAAACACTTGAGTTCAAGCTCAATTTTGATTCATTTA
>JAZUMM010000208.1:0-2832 GCA_045603625.1 Acutalibacteraceae bacterium
TTTTTTATTTTATTTTTCTTTTTTTAAAAAGTCTTTTTTTATTACTCATTTTTATCTCAACTCAATCTTGTTTTTATTCAATAAACATCCATAAACTTGACTGGTAGATGTTTATTCGTTTAACCTTGCCTTCCCGCACATACCACAAATTATTACTTAAAAATTTATCCATTTTTATAGTTGATTATTCCCTTTTAAAAATTATATAATCAATATATCCTGAATATAGGAGAGATATTATGAGTAACAAAAAGCTTCACATTTTAACATACGACCACGGTGGCTACGTTCTTTGGAAGGATGAAGTAAAGCCCCGTCTTTTAAAAATGTTCCAATGGCTTGAAAAATATCCTAAGCTTCGCATTGGTCTTGACTATGAATCCTTTACCTTCGATGAATTTTCCCGTTGCGACTATGAGGTTGTTGCATTAATCGGCAAGCTTCTTCAAAAATACCCGGGCAGAGTAGGTCTTGGCGCCACGACCTACGGTCAGCCCCTTGCCCTCACCATAAATGACGAATCAAATGCACGTCAGCTTCTTTATGCAGTAAGAACTAACCTGGAATATTTCAACACCACACCTGACGTGTATGCAATTTCGGAATTTGCCTTACATAACCAGACACCTCAGCTTATATCTCTTTGCGGATATAAGGCAGCCATACTCCGTTCTCACGTTATGGGCTACGGCTATACAAAAACCTTTGACAGCCCTTGGGGTAACTGGATTGGAAAAGACGGTACGACTATTCCTGCAGTACCGACCTATGATACACAAGGACGTGGCTATAACTGCACAACGGTTGACAACTGGATTCTTTCACGTTGGCCTGTTGACTCTGACCTTTATTCTCTTGAAGATTTTGAAAAAATGTATGAAAAATACTCACCTCTTCTTGCTTCAAGATACGATGACCTTACTCAGCCTATTGAAGAGTCAATAAAATACATTGAAACTAAAGATAATTATGAATATCTTTTGCTTGAAGATATTCCCTCAGTTTTCGGCAAGCCTACTGATACCTATGACACAGAAGACACCGATTTTCACGTGCAAATGCCTTGGGGCTACTGCGGTAACGAAATTTTTAACGGATGCCGACAAGGCGAAGTAAATGCCATTGAGGCAGAAAAGCTTAACGCATTTTCTGTTTTGCTTGGTGATAAGTCATACGAAGCAAGCACAGAAGAGGCGTGGAAATATATTCTTGCGGCAGAGCACCACGACGTTACAATTTGCGGACTTCTTGACCTTTCAAGAAGATTTATTCCTCAATCCTTAAAATATTCACAAGATGTAAAATCATCTGCCTTAAAATATATTTCTGAAAAGCTTGCATCGCCGGATGCAAAATCCTTACTGGTTATAAATCATCACTCCTTCCCTGTTGATGAATGGATAAAAATACCTGTAAATGATAATCTAACAGTATCTGACGGTGAAGCTGCTGCAGAATGTGAAGTTTTTGAAGCACAAGGTGAAAAAATACTTTCTGTTCACGTTAAGCTCGCTCCGTTTGAATTTAAAAAGCTTACATTCAAAAAATCAGAGCTAAATCCAAAAAGCCTTTACTCATTTAATGAAAGCACAAATATACTCACAACGCCATGCTACGAAATTAAGCTGGCAGATAACGGTATTACTTACATTAAGGATTTAGCTACTGATAAATTACTTATTAACAATGCCTGTGAAGGTCTTTTTACAGGCAACATAAATGGTAAAGATGAGCAGTCACAAGGTAAATGGCAGGTTTTTGTTTCTTCTCTTGGTGCAAATGCCGTTTATTGCGGAACAATAGGCTCTGTTCCTTTTGAGCTTTCAATGAGCTTTGCAGGTAAAGAAAAACGCATTGATTGCAAAACAAGGTGCACAGTCAATAACGACCTTATCGGCAGAACAGATATTACACAAGGCAGACCTGTTCCCCTTACACTTAACGGTCATCACCACGAAGATAAGCTCTGCCTTAATCTTAATCTTCAGCTTTCTCAAAGCCGACGTATGTTCCGTGATTTGCCATATTCAATTTCAGAATGGAACGGCGCCGTGAGAAAAACAGAAAAATATTGGTATCCAAACGATGATATTCTTATTGATACCGTTGTTTCTGCCGAAGAAAGCTTTAATTCCACCACCTATTATCACGGAATTTATTGGCTCAGCGTAAAAGATAAAGAAAACGGCATTGCTATTTTCAACAAAGGCTGTATGGGTTGTGCACTTACAGGCAACAACCTGCGTATTCCCCTTATTTATTCAAACGAATATATGTGCGGAACACGTATACTTGACGGTGTGTTTGAAAACGAGTTTGCTATTTTCCCCTTTGATTCACAAACAAATAACATATCAATTCACAAAAAAGCTCTGTCTTATGCTATACCGCCAATAAAAAATATTGTTGAAAAGGGCAACGGCACCTTAACCGATTTTAAACCGTTCAACATAGAAACCAATAACGAAGAAATAATACTGACAACAGCTTACCCTGAAGACGACTATATTCTTGCACGCTTCTGTAACTATTCTGACTCTGAGTCTGTTGCAGTTTTCGCCTCTTCTTTAGGAAATATTGAGTGTGAAACTGATTTGTTGGGCAACAAAACGAATGAGATTATAAACAACACTCTCAATTTCCATCCTTGGGAAATTAAAACGGTTAAAATTTCAAAAAAATAATTTTTCGATAGGGTGAAAGGAATTATCCGAACCGTGTTTTATACAGGCGGATTTCCGTTCATCCTGTGTTAAAATACTCGCCAATCCGAAAGGATTAGCTGCGTTTTTGCCTTGGCTGACCAAAAATCCGCACTGTATAAAATCTTCG
>JAZUMM010000209.1:0-1938 GCA_045603625.1 Acutalibacteraceae bacterium
AGACAAAAAATTTGTATTTTACTTAAATTTACAAATATGAATATATTATTAATATTTATTACATTATAGTTGATATTTTATACAATTATATGGTATAATAATTTGAAAATGTATAGGTATGTTTTAAGGCGGTGAGTAAGTGGTTATTTTGGGTATTGACCCCGGGTACGCAATCGTTGGTTGTGGTGTTGTAAGGTATGAAAAAAATAACTTTACTCTTATGGGTTACGGTGCCATAACTACCGATAAAGATATGCCTTTCAATAAACGTCTTAAAAAGATATATAACGATTTAACCGAGCTTATAGAAAGATTTAAGCCTGATGCAGTCAGTATAGAGCGTTTGTATTTTAACACTAACCAAAAAACTGCTATTGATGTCGCTCAGGCACGAGGTGTTATTATTCTTGCTATTGAAAATGCAGGTATACCTGTTTATGAATATACACCATTACAGGTTAAACAAAGCATAGTAGGTTACGGCAGGGCAGAAAAATTTCAGGTTCAGGAAATGACTAAAATGTTTCTTCATCTTGATAAAATTCCCAAGCCTGATGATGCAGCCGATGCTTTAGCTCTGGCAATATGTCACGGTCATTCAAGTGGCTCACTTATATTGAACGAAGGTAACAGGAGAGGTTGATATGTTTTACAGTCTTACAGGAAAATTACTTAAAACAGATGAACAAAGCTTTGCTATTTCTTGTGGCGGAGTTGGCTTCAAATGTTTTTCAACACAAAGCACTCTTGAAAGTCTTCGTCGTAAAACGTCAGATGAAATTACTGTTTACACTTACCTTAATGTTCGCGAAGATGCACTTGATTTATTCGGTTTTTATACAGAGCAGGAGCTTGAAGCCTTTAAGCTTTTAATAACTGTTTCAGGTGTGGGACCAAAGGCAGGTCTTGCCATTCTTTCACAGCTCAGTCCCGACAGCTTTGCTGTTGCAGTTTCATCAGGTGATGTAAAAGCAATTACCGCTGCCAACGGTGTTGGACCAAAGCTCGCTCAAAGAATTATTATGGAGCTTAAAGATAAAATTGCAGGGGTCAGCTTTATCTCAGATGAAAGCAGTCAGGTTTCAGGTGCAGTTAATACTGCTAACAGCCTTTCAAATACATCTGAGGCAATCTTAGCTCTTACAGGATTAGGCTATTCACAAAGCGAAGCGTCAATTGCTGTCAGCAAGCTTTCACCTGAGCTTAGTGTTGAGGAGCTTATTAAACAAGCTCTTAAGAGTATGACATTACGTTTTTAAGGAGATAGATTATGGACGATTTTTTTATCGCGGATGAAGAGAGGGTTATAGCTCCCGAATATATTTCAGACGATAATGAAATAGAAACTTCCTTGCGACCTCGTACTCTTGATGAATATGTTGGTCAGGAAAAAGCAAAGGATAATTTAAAGATATATATAGAGGCTGCCAAAAAGCGTAAAGAGTCACTTGATCACGTTTTATTGTATGGTCCTCCGGGTTTAGGTAAAACAACACTTGCAGGTATTGTTGCCAATGAAATGGGCGTTCAGATTCGCGTTACTTCAGGTCCTGCAATTGAAAAGCCGGGTGATCTTGCAGCACTTTTAACAAGTCTTAATGACGGTGATATTCTTTTTATTGATGAAATTCATCGTCTGTCAAGAAGTATTGAAGAGGTTCTTTATCCTGCAATGGAGGATTTTGCACTTGATATTATTATCGGTAAAGGTCCCTCAGCAAGGTCTATAAGGCTTGATTTAAAAAAGTTTACTCTTATTGGTGCAACTACACGTGCAGGTCAGCTTTCCGCGCCTTTACGAGACCGTTTTGGTGTAATTCTCAGGCTTGAGCTTTATTCACCTGAAGAGTTAGCAAGGATTGTTCAGCGTAGCGCAAACATTCTTGGTATTGAAGCGGTCAAGGACGGTGCTCTTGAAATTGCTTCAAGGTCAAGGGG
>JAZUMM010000210.1:0-1718 GCA_045603625.1 Acutalibacteraceae bacterium
GGTATGTATGAAACCGGCTTTACCGCAGGGAATAGCAATCAGTATTCAGTTGCTCATATTTATTCTGCAGACAGAGATTATAAATCAGGCTCTTCCGATAACGCGTATATGAAATTTACTTTCAAAGCAGTTGACGGAAATCGCCCTGCAACAACGGTTAAATTCACTTGCGTTGCATTCAAGTGCATAAGCGCTCCTGCAAATAATGTTGATAACGGAAAACCCGGCACCATTCTTTCAGATACAAGAACAACTCTCGGTCAGGTGGTTATTGATTCTGTTGTATCAGAAAAAGACGGCGTAAGAATCAATTGGAAAAAAGTTACCGGTGCTGATTTTTACAGAGTTTATAAAATCGCAAATGGTGAGGATACTCTTATTGAAAGTACAGCAGATGGCGATGAATTAACTTATCTTGATACAAGTGTTGAAAACAACAAAAAATATACTTATGCAGTAAGAGCGGTTAATGAGGCCAGCGATGAAGGTTATGCTGCAACCCGCAGCAGTACTGCTTCAACAAGATATACAGTAGCTCCTGCAACTCTTAAGGTTGCTAATGGTGAAGGTGAAGTTGTTGTCAGCTGGTCAGAGGTTGAGGGCGCAACCTCTTACAGAGTGTATAGACGAACAGTTGATGCAGATGGCGATGTTACCGCATGGAAATATTTAAGCGGTAAAATTACTGCTTTGAAATTTGCCGATACAACTGCAAAGAGCGGAACAAAGTATGAATATGCAGTTCGTGTTTATTCAGATGGCGGCAACAGTGATTTGTATTCCGAAAAAGAAATTATTTTTCTCGATACTCCCGATTTTTCTATTGAAGCAACAGTCAAAGGTGTGAAAATCACCTGGGATAAGGTTTCAGGTGCTGAAAGCTACAAGATTTACAGAAAAGTAAGTGACGGCTCCTGGAAAACAATTAAAACGGTTTCTTCTTCAACAACTTCATATACAGATACTTCTGCTTCAAGCGGTAAAACAAATTCCTATAAAATAGTTGCAGTAAACGGCTCATACAATAGTGATTACGAAACTCACAAGGTTTATTACCTTAAAACTCCAACAGTAAGTGTAAAAAATACCACTTCAGGTGTATATACTTCCTGGAAAAAGGTAAGCGGTGCTTCAAGCTATTATGTTTATCGTAAAGCAGGCTCTGCAAAATCCTGGACAAAAATTGCAACCACAAAGAAAACCTCTTACACAGTTAAAAATGTGAAGAGTGGCACAACCTATAAATACACCATAAGAGCGGTGAAGAGTAAGGGTAAATCAAAATACGGCAGCACAGCTTATGAAACTATCCGCTTCCTTTCTGCACCGAAGCTCGAAAACATCAAGAGCACAAAGAGTGGTGTAACAGTTTATTGGGATGATGTGAAAGGTGCTTCAAAATACCATATCTACAGAAAAACAGGTTCAGGTGATTATGAGCTTATAAAAACAGTTTCAGGCAGAACCACAGTTAAGTATCTTGATAAAACTGCTAAGAAAGGGAAGACCTACACATACAAGGTATATGCTGGATATAGTTCGTATAAGAGTAGCTATAAATCGACCCTTTCAATTAAAGATAAATATTGATTTTGATAATTAATGCTTCCTAAGGAGGAATTGCCTTGAAAAGAGTTATTTCATTACTTCTCTGTTTGGTAATGTGCATTTCTGTTTTTTCTGCAACTGCAACTCAGGTTTATGCTTTGGGCGAAACA
>JAZUMM010000211.1:0-7536 GCA_045603625.1 Acutalibacteraceae bacterium
AAGAAATCTTACGGTAAGAAGCGGCAACAGACGTTTAATTATTTTATAATATTCGCGGATTCTTAGTGGCTGTTTTTTGGTGTTAATGCTTGTATTTTAAGGCTTATTATGATACAATAAATTGAATAATTTTTAGTTGAAGGGTAGTTTGTTGTAATGTATATCACTTTGTTGAAAAGTAAAATTCATCGTGCAACGGTAACTCAGTCTGAATTGAATTATGTCGGAAGTATTACTATTGATAAAAATTTAATGGATGCTGCCGGTATAATTGAATATGAAAAGGTTCAGGTTGTGGATATTGACAATGGTTCAAGATTTGAAACTTATGTTATTACAGGTGAGGCAGATAGTGGTTGCATTTGCCTTAATGGTGCAGCTGCAAGATGTGTTGATATTGGCGATAAAGTTATAATTATGGCTTATGCTCAATTGACTGCCGATGAGCTTGAGGGTTATAGCCCTGATGTTGTTTTTGTTGATGATGATAATAAAATTACAGAAATTTCAAACTTTGAAAAGCATGGAGAAATAAAATAAACTGAAAAGATTAAAAAGCAGGTGAGGTGAATTTGCAATGAAAAGAGAGAGAAATATCTGGAGTGAAAATCATGGTGACAGTAATTTTATTTCTGAATATCCTGAATATTCAATGGTTTCCTTGTTAAAAGAAACTGCACATAAATATCCAGATTGCAATGCGATTGATTTTCAAAGCAAAACACTTACGTTTTCGCAGATGATTGCAGAAATAGAAAATGTTGCAAGAGCATTAATTGCTAACGGTGTGAAAAAAGGTGACTACGTTTCAGTTGTTGCACCCAATACTCCGCAAGCACTTCTTATGGTCTATGCAGTTAACAGAGTCGGTGCAATTGCCAATATGATTCATCCGCTTCTTTCTGTTACTGAAATTCAACATTTTATTGAGCACGTTAACAGTAAAGCAGTTTTGACCTTTGATATGCTTTATTCAAAATTTGCCGACATAAAATGGCAGACTAATGAAAAACCGCTTATAATACTTGCTCGTATTAAAGATGCTTTACCGTTTTATTTAAAGCATCTCTATGCCTTGAAAAATAAGGTTGATATAACCTTAAATCCGGAGCATAATGTTATTTATTGGAATCAGTTTTTAAAGTCCGGTAAGAACGTTTCTCTTCCTGAAGACGACGGAAAAGGCGATGATGTTGCAGTTATTCTTTATAGCGGCGGTACAACAGGTATCCCAAAAGGCGTTATGATTCATAACAGGGCTTTTAACTGCATGGCTATTCAGTCATCTGAGATTAAGCCTGTTGATGATGCTTCAGGTATGAAATGCCTTGCTATGATGCCGACCTTTCATGGCTTTGGTCTTGCAATGTGTATGCATGTTATGCTCAGCTTCGGTACATGTGCAGTGCTTGTTCCTACCTTTGATTTCAAAGCAGTTTCCAAGCTTATTTTTAAAAAGAAAATTAATTTTATTTATGCTGTTCCTGCTATGTTTGAGGCACTTTCACGTACAGAGGAAATTGAAAAGCAAGACCTTTCATTTATTAAAATGATTGCCTTTTCAGGTGATAAGTGCAACAAAAAGCTTAAAGATAAAATGAACAGATACCTTGAAAAAGGCGGTTCATCTGCACGTATGACAGAAGCGTACGGTTTAACTGAGAGTTTATCCGGTGTCTGCATTAGTCCTTTCTTTAAAATGAAAGAGGATAGTACGGGTCTTCCATTCCCTGATAATGAAGTTAAAATAGTTGAATTCGGTACTCATAATCAGGTTCCT
The DNA here is from genome assembly GCA_045603625.1 of Acutalibacteraceae bacterium. Classification (GTDB taxonomy): domain Bacteria; phylum Bacillota; class Clostridia; order Oscillospirales; family Acutalibacteraceae; genus DTU089. The sequence continues at coordinate 1,781 of JAZUMM010000211.1, forward strand.
GTTGGTGAAGATGGCGAGATTTGCGTAACAGGTCCCACACAAATGAAGGGTTATTATAATAACGAGGAAGAAACAAAGCTTGCACTTCAACTTCACGATGACGGTAAATTATGGCTTCATACAGGTGATATTGGTTGTGTGGATGATGAAGGCTATTTGTATTTCCGTCAAAGGCATTGCAGAATGATTATTACTGCCGGGTACAATGTTTATCCGACTCAGATTGAAGAGGCAATAGCAAGGTGCACCGGTGTTAATCTTTGTTGCGTTATTGGTGTTAAAGACAGAACTCTGGGTCAACGTATAGTGGCTTACGTTCAACCAACAAGTATGAACGTTAATCTTGAGGATTTGAAAAAACGTATTCTTGACGAGTGTAAAAAAAGTGTTGCAGAATTTGCAATTCCAAAAGAAGTTATTTTTGAAGAAGCATTGCCGAAAACTGCAATGGGGAAAGTAAATTTCAAGGAATTAATGAACAGAGAGGTATAAAATGTTAGATAGAATCAGTAAGGTTTTTGTTGAAATAACAGGTAACGACAGTATTGTTATTACTGAAAAAACAAAAATAGACAAGAAGCTCGGTCTTTCATCTTTAGGTGTAGTTCAGATTATATGTGGTATTGAAGATGAATTTGATGTGGAAATCCCTAATTCAGTAATCAAAAAACTTAAAACAGTAGGGGATTTAGTAAAATACCTTGAAGAGAATGTATAAAAGAACCTCGCAAAGTATGCTTTGCGAGGTTCTTTATTTTTATTTACTTTATTTCTAATGATAAACAATCAGTACCGCAGAGAATCAAGCTTCTTTTATCGGGCTGGTGACCACCAATAAAGAGAGTTATTTTACCGTCAGGAGTTACTCTTGAACCGTCTTCAAGAACTGCTTTAATCCAATATTTATCAACATTAAGTGTAACTGATTTTTCTTCACCTTTTTTCAGGTCAACAGGTTTAATGGCGCAAAGCTGGTAAACAGGTGTTGTTGTTCTGCTGTCTTTATATTGAGCATAAAGCTGAATCTTTTCAATTCCATCAAAGTTACCTGTGTTTTTGAGTCTGACTTGAACACGCATATTTTCTTCGTCATCTTCTACAAGGGTAAAATCATTGTATTCAAAGGTTGTGTAAGAAAGTCCGTAGCCAAAAGGATAAAGAGGTGTTTGCTCAGCGTAACGATATGTTCTGCCTTTCATTGAGTAGTCTGAAATGTCAGGAAGAATGTTATCCTCATCACAGAAAGTAAGTGGTAATTTACCACTTGGTGAGTATTCACCTTTAATGAGTTGAGCAACTGCAAGACCGCCTAATGCTCCCGGGTACCATCCGTGTATAATTGCTTTTGCTTTACTGTTTATTTTTTTGCCTAAATCAACGGGACTGCCACACATAACAACAACTGCAACATTATCACACACGTCGCATATTTCCTCACAAAGCTGAATCTGTGCTTTTGGAAGGTGAACGTTCTTCTTGTCACCGCTATCAAGGCAGTCATCCTCAAGACCTTCAATTTGTTCGCCTTCGATTGTACGGTCCATACCGAGACAAATAAGGGTAAAGTCGGCTTCAGAAGCAGCTGCAAGACCTTCGCTTCGCATATAGCCGAAGCCGTCCCAGTCATTTTTCTTTTCAATATAAAGGCGTGTGCCTGTTGCAACAGTAATTCTTGATTCCGGGAAAACTCTTCGCATACCTTCTGCAACTGTAATATGCTCTGAGGCATTACCGAAGTAATTACCCTCAAGTACAATGGTTGAATTGGCGTTAGGACCTACAACCGCAATTCTTTTAAAGGTGTTTTCCTTTATAGGTAAAAAGTTGTTTTCATTTTTAAGAAGTACCATGGTTTGCTTTGATGCCTCTAAATTCAAGGCTCTGTGTTCAGGGCAGTCAAGCTTGTCATAAGGCACGTCGGAATACGGCCTTTTTTCTTCAAATTCACCTAAAAGAACACGAATTGTGTAAAGTCTTAAAACTGCTTCGTCAATTGCTTCATCAGATATTAAATCTTCTTCGTATGCTTCAACAAGGTGACTGTACGCCTCACCACAATTAAGGTGGCAACCGCGTTCAAGGGCAATTGCTGCAGTTTCTTTTTTTGTATCCTTAAATTTATGGTGTTCAAAAATATCATTGATTGCACCACAGTCTGAAACAAAGTAGCCTTCAAAATTCCATTTATTAAAAAGCACTTCTTCCATAAGATAGCTGTGTGCACAACAAGGCTCGCCGTTTGTTCGGTTGTATGCACCCATAACACCTGCAACACCGTTTTTCACTGCTTGCTCAAAAGCGGGCAGGTATGTTTCAAACATATCTTTTTTAGATGCAATAGCATCAAATCCGTGGCGAAGTTTTTCAGGACCGGAGTGAACGGCAAAATGCTTTGCACAGGCACCTGACTTTAAAAATTCGCCATCACCCTGTAAGCCTTTAATATATGCAGTACCCATTGTAGCAGTAAGGAACGGGTCTTCACCATAAGTTTCCTGACCTCTGCCCCAACGAGGGTCCCTGAAAATATTTATGTTGGGTGTCCAGTAGGTGAGACCTTTAAAAATATCATAGTCATTAAATTGTATGCTTTTGTTATATTTAGCGCGTGCTTCTGTTGAAACTGCATCTGCAACAGTTTCGTTAAGTTTAGGGTTAAAGGTTGCCGCCATACCAATTGCTTGTGGAAAAACAGTTGCAACACCTGCTCTTGCAACACCGTGAGCAGCCTCATTCCACCAGTTATATTCTTTAATTCCCAATCTTTCTATTGCAGGGGAATTATAAACTAATTGTGACATTTTTTCATAAGCCGTCATTGGTTCTACGATTTTTGCGGCTCTTTCTCTTGCTTTTTGAAAATCCATAACCTTCTCCTTATTTAAAAAGAATTGTGTTTACAATACTGTTAAGGTATTCCTGTCTGCCACTTGAAGGAAGCTCAGGAGCGCCCATATCCTCTGCATATTTTGCGAGCTCTGTAAGTGATGTTTTACCGTCAACAATTTTCTTACCTATACCGCTGTTAAAGCTTGAGTATCTGTCAGTAATAAAATTGTCAATTCTTCCGTCTTCTATAATTTCTGCAGCTTTTATAAGACCGAGTGCAAATGTATCCATACCAAGAAGATATGCGTGGAACATATCTTCAAATGTATAGCTTGGACGGCGTGTTTTGGAATCAAAGTTGAAACCACCTGTAAGACCGCCTGCTTTAATAACCTCATACATACATAAGGTTGCTTCGTAAACGTTTGATGGGAATTCATCAGTATCCCAGCCAAGAAGGTAGTCGCCCTGGTTTGCATCAATTGAACCTAACATACCATTAATTGCAGAAACACGAAGGTCGTGCTGGAATGTGTGACCTGCAAGGGTAGCGTGGTTTGCTTCAATATTCATTTTGAAATCTTTTTCAAGGCCATATTGTCTTAAAAATCCGATAGCAGTTGCAGCGTCAAAATCATATTGATGCTTCATTGGCTCCTTTGGCTTTGGCTCAATATAAAAATCACCTGTGAATCCGATTGAACGACCATATTCAACCGCCATTTTCATAAGGCGTGCTATATTTTCCTGTTCAAATTTCATATCTGTATTGAGAAGTGTTTCATAACCTTCTCTTCCGCCCCAGAAAACGTAGCCTTTACCACCGAACTTTACAGTAAGGTCAAGGGCTTTTTTGATTTGTGCTGCTGCAAAGCAATATACGTCTGCAGAGTTAGTACTGCCTGCACCATTCATAAAGCGAGGGTTGGAGAACATGTTGGCAGTACCCCAAAGGCACTTTATTCCTGTTTCGTTCATTTTTTGAAGAATATAATCGGAAATTTCATCAAGACGACGATTTGTTTCCTTTATATCATCTGCTTCGGGAATAATATCAACATCGTGGAAACAGAAGTATTCAATACCGAGCTTCGACATAAATTCAAAGCCTGCATCTACTTTTGCGTTTGCGTGTTCCATTGTTCCTGTTGGTGCTCCGAAGGATTTATCTGCAGTATCTATGCCAAACATATCTGTACCTGCGGCACAAAGGTTATGCCACCATGCCATTGCAAAAGGAAGGTGCTCTTTCATTGTTTTGCCGAGAACAACTCGGTTTTCATCATAATATTTAAATGATAGAGCATTCTTACTGTCTGCACCTTCAAATCGTATTTTAGGAATACCTTTAAAAATTTCACTCATTTTAATTACCTCACTTTATTTCTTTAAATAAATTTTTCATTGACGGATAAATCTTTTTGAATTTAAAGTATTGCTTGTTATATCTTTCTGCAATTTCTGCATCAGGATAAACAGTGTTTTTTATTTTTATGAGTTTTTCGGCACATTCTTTAATGTTTTTGAATTCATTTGCACCAACCATAGCAAGCATAGCACCGCCGTATCCGGGACCTTGTTCTGTCTGCGGAATATTTATAGGTAAATTAAGCACGTTGGCAAAGATTTTTTGCCATAAAGGTGATTTAGCACCGCCACCGCATAAAGTACTGCTTTCAATATCAATACCTTGTTCTTTTGCAATTTCTAAGTTATCCTTTAATGCAAAAGCAACGCCTTCAAGCACTGCTTGTACAAGGTTTTCGCGTGATGTGTCGAGTCGTAAGCCTGTGAATGTGCCGCGTGCATCAGTATCGTTTATAGGGCTTCTTTCACCCATCAAATAAGGTAAAAAGTATACGTGGTTATTTCCCAGCTTGTCATCTGTAATATTAATTTGCTCGTTGGCATAATCGTCTGTTTTTAAAATATCTTCACAAAGCCATTTGTTGCAGGAAGCAGCGGAAAGTATACAACCCATAAGGTGATAATATCCGTTTGCGTGGCAGAAGGAGTGGAGCGCATTGTATTTGTCAACGGAAAATTTATCTGATGAAATAAATACAGTACCTGATGTTCCCAAAGAGATGTTGCATTTTCCGTCGGATACTGCACCGGTACCGATTGCAGCAGCCGCATTATCACCGGCACCTGCAACAACTATTGTATCAGAAGATAGGCCGAGCTCTGTTGCAATGTGTGGCAGTAATTTTCCAACAACCTCATAGCTTTCAAATAATTCAGGCATTTGTTCCTTTGTGAGAGAGCAGATATTAAGCATGTCCTCAGACCATTGTTTGTTTTTGACGTCTAAAAGCAAAAAACCGGATGCATCAGAATAATCTGTGCAATGTACGCCTGTTAATTTATAATTAAGATAATCCTTTGGAAGCATTATTTTTTTTGTTTTCGCAAAATTTTCCGGTTCGTTGTTTTTTAACCATAAAAGCTTAGGTGCGGTAAAGCCTGCAAATGCAATGTTGGCAGTCATTTCAGAAAGCTTTGCTTTACCGATTGCTTCGTTCAGATAGTCGGTTTCAGCTTGTGTTCTACTGTCATTCCATAAAATAGCAGGGCGAATAACATTATCATTTTCGTCAAGGCAAACAAGGCCGTGCATCTGACCACCGGCGCCAATACCTTTAATGTCATTTGGATCAATATTATTAGTAAGCTCCTTTACACCATCTGTAAAAGCGATCCACCAATGAAGAGGCTCCTGTTCGCTCCAGGCAGGTTGGGGGTATGAAACAGGGTAGTCGCGATTAACTGTGTTTACAATTTCACCCAAAGAGTTTACCAATAATAGTTTTAAAGAGGAAGTACCTAAATCAGCACCTATGTAATAGTTCATATTTTCACCTCTGAATAATAATCACATTTTTATTTTATCGCAACGTATTTGACATTTCTAGTAATAGACAGTA
>JAZUMM010000212.1:0-4873 GCA_045603625.1 Acutalibacteraceae bacterium
TTGTTCTCTTAAAACATAAAAAATAAGAACCTACACAACAAGTGTAAATTCTCATTTTTGGTGCCGGTGACCGGGGTCGAACCGGTACGGTATCGCTACCACTGGATTTTGAGTCCAGCACGTCTGCCAATTCCATCACACCGGCAAATATTAATCATATTATATTACATTGATTTTTTAAAATCAATATTTTGAGAAAAATAAAAGTCATACTTTCGTATGACTTTTAGTGGTGACCCGGACGAGAATCGAACTCGTGTTACCGCCGTGAAAGGGCGGTGTCTTAACCGCTTGACCACCGGGCCATATATGAGGGGCTTGTAAGCCCTTTTATTTAACACCTTAAGTAGGTAGGTGTGTTGGAAACTGGTAGCGGCAGTGGGATTCGAACCTACGACCAATCGGGTATGAACCGAGTACTCTAGCCAGCTGAGCTATACCGCCATATATATGAACAACATACATACCTACACGGGCGATCTTGCTTTCTTTTCGAAAGCCTGTTGATTATAATATATAAACAATATTTTGTCAATACCTTTTATCAAAAAAATTGACATTTTATTTTCTTTTATTATATTCCTCCAAATTAAAAATATTATAATTATGATGAAAAAACTATTGACAAAAGAGATAATAGTATGTATAATACTTCTTGCATTTGCGGATGTAGCTCATCTGGTAGAGCGCCACCTTGCCAAGGTGGAGGTAGCGAGTTCGAGCCTCGTCATCCGCTCCATATACGCGCCGGTAGCTCAGTTGGATAGAGTGTCTGGCTACGAACCAGAAGGTCAGGGGTTCGAGTCCCTTCCGGCGCGCCAAAAGCAGAGTAATCACTTTTGTGGTTGCTCTGTTTTTTTGTTGTATCGAAAAAAAGGGACTCGAACCCCCACTCGCCGAAGGCGAACATAATCGGGTTAACGAGCTTGCGAGTGAGAAGGGCGTAGCCCTTCTAGTCCCTTCCGGCGCGCCAAAAGCAGAGTAATCACTTTTGTGGTTTCTCTGTTTTTTTTGTTGAAAAATGAAATATTAAATGTTACAATCTAATAAAAAGGAGGTTTTTTTATGAAAAAATTAATTTGCGGCGGATTAGTTGTTTTAGTTTTGCTGAGTTGTCTTGCCGGGTGCAATGTAACCCGAAATGTTTCCGGTCCGATAACTAAGGATGCTCAGGCAACTCAAAAGGTTGAGGAAATGCTTGCGATTTTAGCGGAAAATCGTATTGAAGATGCTATGGATTATATGCATCCGCAGGTTTCTGAAACCTCGGAGGAAGGCATTGTGCAGGTGAGTGATTATTTATCCGGCAGAAAAGCGGAATCTGTTGAGTTGAAAAATATTAATATTACTAACTCTACCGGTACAGCGGGTAAGGTCAGACAAGAAGAAGTGATTTATCAAGTTGTTTTGGATGATGAAGAGGTTATTTATTTGAATGTATGCTATTTTTCTGACAATGACGGAGAAGGCTTTTCATCATTCCAGGTAGTTTTGGGAGTTATTTAATTAAAAGAAAATTGAAGCCTGGTGAAAATTTATGTCTATATATACAACAGTTAATATTGGTGAAAGGTCTTTTAATGTTGATATAGATGCAAATAAAGAGTATTACAGTAATCATTCCTTGTGTAACTGCAGCGAAGATCGTAATTTTTATAAATCTGCAAAAACAGCTTTTCCGCAGTTGGATGGTATGCTGTCATCGTTAGGGATTCTTATTGAACGTCCTGATGAAATTGGCTCTTCACCGTCGGGAAATGTTATTGATTATCATTATGTATCATATACTGTAATTGGTGAAAATGACTTTGGTGATAAATACGAATTTCATATTACTGACAACGGTTCGCAATTGAAAATAGTAGTTGATAATTGGTATGTACCTAACGAGCAAAAAACAGATAAGTATTTTACGTTAACTGTTTACAATATAAAATTGCCATGGATACTCAATGAACCGTTTCCTGATGAAAAAGCTTTTAAAAAAATATTTTCTAAAATAAAGACTCTACTTAAAACTAATAAGTAAAAACACAAAAAACCTATCAAAGCCGGTTGCTTTGATAGGTTTTTGCTTTTTAATAATTAATTATCTTTGTACACGACCTGAGCCGTAGCCACCTGCAAGCTTTTCTATTTCAGAAACGCTTACTCTGTTAAAGTCGCCTTCAATTGAGTGCTTGAGAGCAGAAGCAGCAACTGCAAAGTCAATAGCGGATTGTGTATCCTTACCGCTTAAAAGAGCGTAAATAAGGCCACCGCCAAAGCTATCGCCACCGCCTACACGGTCAACAATGTGAAGGTGATATTCTTTTGAGAAGCAGTAATTTTCGCCATCGTAAAGCATTGCAGCCCAGTCGTTATCATTTGCAGAAATTGATGTTCTGAGGGTAATTGCAACCTTTTCAAAGCCAAACTTATCTGCAAGCTGTTTTGCTACTGATTTGTAGCCTTCTTTATTTAATTTACCACCGTAAATATCTGTATTTTCTGATTCAATGCCGAAAACGTCTTTTGCATCTTCTTCATTTGAAATGCAAACGTCAACATATTGGCAAAGCTCAGTCATAGCGGCTCTTGCTTGCTCTCTTGTCCAGAGCTTGCCACGATAGTTTAGGTCACAAGAAATCTTAACACCTTTATTTTTTGCAGCAATACAAGCCTCTTTACAGATTTGTACAAGGTTACTGCCTAAAGCAGGGGTAATGCCTGTAAAGTGGAACCAGTCCGCACCGTCAAAAATATCATCCCAATCAAAGTCTGAAGAGGAAGCTTCCTGAATTGATGAGTGAGCACGGTCATAAATACAAACGCTACCACGTTGTGAAGCACCTTTTTCAAGGTAATAAATACCGATTCTGTCACCGCCACGAATGATTTTAGATGTATCTACGCCAAAGTAACGAAGTGAATTAACTGCACCTTGTCCGATTGCGTGAGCAGGAAGTTTAGTAACAAAAACAGAATCCATACCGTAGTTTGCAAGTGAAACAGAAACGTTAGCTTCACCGCCACCAAATGTAGCCTGGAACTGGTCGTCCTGGAAAAAACGGTTGTAGCCGTTTGGTGCAAGACGAAGCATAATTTCACCAAAAGTAACTATTTTAGCCATTTGAACGTGCCTCCTTAACAATATCTGTTGATTTTTTACAAAGGTCAATAATTTCATCCCATTTGCCGTTGTCTATAAGGTCAGCGGTTACCATATATGAACCGCCACAAGCTGCAATAACAGGGCAGGAGATGTAGTCTTTTAAATTACCGAGACCGATACCGCCTGTTGGCATAACCTTGAACATTGGGAACGGTGCACTCATTGCTTTTATTTTTGCAAGACCGCCTGATTGCTCGGCAGGGAAGAATTTTAAAACGTCAAGACCGAGTCTGTATGCGGTGTGGTAATCTGTTGGTGTTGTACATCCCGCATAAATCGGAATATTTTTTTCCTGACAGTATTTTACAATATACTCGTCAAGACCCGGTGTAACAATAAACTTTGCACCTGCTTCAATTGCTTCATCAACCTGTTCTGTTGTAAGAACTGTGCCTGCACCAACGAGCATTTCAGGGAAAGCATCGCTCATAAGCTTAATTGCAGTTGCGGCGCCTGCTGCACGGAAGGTAACCTCTGCAACAGGTACACCACCTTTGATAAGAGCATCTGCAAGATTAACTGCATCTCTTTCAGGATTGTTTAATTTGATAACCGGAACAACGCCGATTGACATAATTTTTTCGGAAATACTGTTCATTTTTGTTTCCTCCTTATTTTTTGAGAGCTTTTTCGCAAGCTTCAAAAAGACCGTTAATATAGGTTGCACCCAAGGCTCTGTCGTAAAGACCGTAGCCGGGCTTACCTGTTTCACCCCAAATCATTCTGCCGTGGTCAGGTCTTACATAGCCGTCAAAATCATTTTCAACGAGTGCCTTTGTTATTTCATACATATCAAGGCTGCCACAGCTTGAAAGGTGACCTTGCTCTTCAAAGCTACCATCAGGAAGAACAAGCACCTGACGAATGTGCATAAATGCAATTCTGTCCATAGCGGCATATTTTTTTATCATTGCAACAACATCGTTTGATGCGGCACAACCTAATGAGCCTGTGCAAAGGCAAAGAGAGTTAGCCGGGCTATCAACAATGCTTAGCATTCTGTCAAGATTTTTTTCACAAGTGATGATTCTCGGGATACCAAAAATAGGGTACGGCGGGTCATCAGGATGAATAGCCATTCTTACGTCGCATTCTTCTGCAACAGGAATAACCTTTTTAAGGAATTTTTCAAGATTATTCCAGAGACCTTCTTCGCCTAATTCACCGTAAGCGGAAATAAGCTCACGAACCTCTTCCTGAGAATAGCTTGAATCCCAGCCCGGAAGATGAATATCATCCTTGAGAGGGTCAAGACCCTTCATTTGTTCCCAGTACATAACGAGACTTGTAGAGCCATCGGGAGCTTTTTTGTCAAGCTGTGTACGTGTCCAGTCAAAGACAGGCATAAAGTTATAGGTTACACATTTTACACCGTATTTTGAACAGCGGCGAATATTTTCGCAATAGACATCAATGAGCTCATCAACGTTATTTCTGCCGAGCTTAATATCCTCGTGAACGGGAATTGACTCTACAACATCAAAAACAAGGCCGTTATCCTGACACTGCTTTGCCATTTTTGCAATAGCCTCTTCGGGCCAGACCTCACCGGGCTTAACATCGTAAATTGCGCTTACGATGCTGTGCATATTGGGAATCTGGCGGATATACTCAAGGGAAATGGGGTCGCTTTCGCCGTACCAGCGGAATGACATTTTCATTATGGGTACCCTCCTGTTTGTTTTTTTAACTGATTTTAGTATATCACGAATATTTACA
>JAZUMM010000213.1:0-8463 GCA_045603625.1 Acutalibacteraceae bacterium
TCTTCCTAAGACCGCTTGGCCTCCGACTTCGTTTCTGCCAACCTCGTGGTACTGACCGTGGAAGAGCCATGTTGTATCACGGAAAGGACAGTCTGTAACATCAATGCTACCGTCAGGAGAAATTACTCTTGTATCGTCAAAGACAATTTCATCCGGAAGAACTGTACCTGCTTTAGCATACATTGTGCTTGGTCCGAGTGTTGTTGAGTCAATATCAATAATACCGTCACTATTTGTTGAGTCTGAAGATCTCATAGCACCAAAGAAGTTGTAGTCTTGTTCTGCATAGCTAAGGTCATAGCAAGCAACGTTGTGAACAAGGTTACCGTTTGTTGCTGCAAATGCTTTGAGGTTTGTTGTAAGATTTGCGCTTGCTGTGTGGAAATCATCAAGTTTCTTTGCAAGCTCTGCACATTCAGGGTCACCCCAGATTCTGTCGTAGTACATTTCTTTAACGTCTTCGAATCTGTCAACAGGAATCATAGCCCAGAATTGTGGACAGTAGAGCATAAGTGTATCAACAATACCGTCAACTGCACCTGAAAGAAGAGAATAAATAACTTCTTTAGGCATTATCTTAAGAGCAATGTTAATAAGGTAGCCTAAGCCTTTATTGTCAGCATTTGTTTCCATTACCATGGGAAGGAATTCGTTAAAGAAGAATTTTTCGTATTCCGGATGGTCAGGGTCGTTGATTTTGAATTCTCTGAGATAGAAATCACCCATAACGTCTGTACCCTGGAGACAAGAAACAACGTTAACTATTCTGTTAATATCTGCGTAACCTGTTGTTTTGTAAAGCTCCATGTATGCAGTAAGTATTGTACCACCGAGAGAGATAGTAACAATGTTAACCTTGTCTGCACCTTGTTGATTTTTAACAAATTGAATGTAATCGTTAAGGCCTCTTGCTGATTCAAGCGGGTCACCGATGAGAGGGAATGCATAGAGGTAAAGAGTATTTTCATCAAGAATAGCTTCCTGAACAACTTTGCCTGTTGTAACATCTACAGTATCTTCTGTAAGAGTTTTCATAGGAATCATTCTGTAGAAATAATCTCTGTCATCCTCAGACATTTTACCAACAGGTTGGTCGTAGTAAACAGTCTGAAGATTGTTTACAGGGCTACCTGTTTTATCAGAAGCCTGAATAGAAAATACTTCTTTAACTGTGTTAGCAGCACCTTTGCGAAGGTTACCGTTTTTATCGTTCTGGTTAACAAGTGCAGTTGCAAGCGGACCAACAAGGTTATTTACAACTGTAGGAACAATTGTGCTTGAGTCAAGAATAAGTAAACCGCCTGAAAGCTCTTCACCGTTTGCATTGTATGCAGGGTCGCCGTTTTCATCTGCAAGGTAAGAAATGGATTGGCTGATACCCGGAATGATGATTGTCGGGTAAACAGTAGCGTCCTTCTGACCTGCGTAAATTTCAGCAGATGAGCTTGAGAAGAAACCCGGTGTGTTCTCCATAAGGTCGATTGCTTCTTCCATGCTATTAGCGTTAATAACATTAGAAGCTGTTGCGTTTAAGTCGAATAAACTTGTGATTCCGATTGTGCCCACAGAGAGTGAAATTACTAATGTGAGAACAATAGCAATCAATCGTTTGCTTGTCTTTTTCATAGAAAAAGCTCCTCCTTAGGTTATAATACAGAAATAATATACCATATATGCAAAAAAAATACAATATTTATGTTTGATTTTTTTACACAAATTCTATAAATAATATTTGTTGACTTTGATAGTATTTATATATATAATTACAGTATTAGAACTTCGTTGGAAGTGAGGAAGAAAAATGGCTTTTTTAACAGCTTATATTGCAATAATTATTTTTGTGTTCGGTACTGTAATCGGTAGCTTTTTAAATGTTCTCATTTACAGGCTGCCCATTGGTATGGATTTTAAAAAGGGTAACTCAATTTGCCCGAATTGTAAGCATCAATTGAACTGGAAGGATTTGTTTCCGTTATTCAGTTGGATATTTTTAGGCGGCAAATGCCGTTATTGTAAGGCACCTATATCAAAGCAATATCCTATTGTTGAAGCAATAAACGGAACAATGTATGTGTTAATTTATTTGTTCCTCAGCGGTGGCAGAGCAATAGAGGGTCTTAATCTGACTCTTGCCGGCTATATGATTTTCGCTTCTGCACTTATTGTTATTTCATGGATTGATTTTAAGCATCAGATTATTCCTGATTCAATGTGGATTGCAATTGTTGTTGGCGGTCTTTTCATTGTAGGAGATAAATTGCTCAATGTTGATTTTAAAGATGCTTATGAGGTTGAAAATCTTAAAATATGGATTATAAGCAGGGTAGTAGGCTTCTTTACGGTTTCAGGCTTGTTCTTTATTATTGCTCTCATTACAGGTGGCAGAGCAATGGGTGGCGGTGACATTAAGCTTATGGCTGCAGTCGGCTTTGTTATTGGCTGGAAGGCTGTCATAATTGCCTTGTTTATGTCTGCATTTGTTGGTGTGATTTTCTCCATTATCAGAAAGATTGTTTCAAAAGAAGAAATGAAGGGCGTTATTCCTTTCGGTCCGTTTCTTGCAATCGGCTCTGCAATATGTGCTTTTGTAGGTGAAACAATTTTCATGTCATATCTTCAGTTATTTAATATATGATTTAATCATTAAACTCCTTTGTAATGCATATTCTTTTATGAAAACATGTGTGCAAAGGAGTTAAATATTATGTTTGTTGTTTCGCTTTCATCAAAAAATATAAAAAAAATCTTGTGTTTTGCTTTTGCTTTCATAATTGTTTTTGCAGGCACAGTGATAATTTTTATGAGTTCAGGCAGTAATTCTGCAGACAATACAACACTTTCTGTTAACAGTACTGCGGAAAATATGCAACAGATACTTGACTATATTTCTCAACTTGGTTGGGAGGTTTCGGCAGAGCCGGACGAGGTGCGTGAAGTTGTGATTCCTGCCGAATTTGATGAGGTTTATGAAAAATATAATGAAATTCAATTAGCTCAGGGTTATGACCTTAAAGAGTATGCCGGCAAAAGAGTAAAAAGCTGGACTTTTTCCGTTTTGAATTATCCGGGATATGAGAATGAAGAGTTTATTAAGCTTAATCTTCTTGTGTGTGACGGTGAAATAATCGGCGGAGATGTGTGCTCTGTTGAGTTGAATGGTTTTATGCACGGTTTATTAAAGGAATGAATCATTATGAAATTGGAAAGAATTGATAAAATAATAGCTTCCCAAGGTCTTGCGTCCCGAAGTGAAGTCAAGGCAATGGTAAAAAAAGGACAAGTTGAATGTAACGGCAATGTTGTGATTGACAGTGGCTTAAAGGTCAGTTATGACGACGTCATTCTTGTTAACGGTCAAAAGCTTTTTCAAAGGGAATTTACATACATAATGCTTAATAAACCTCAAGGTGTTGTAAGTGCCTCTGATGATAAAAGACATAAAACAGTTGTTGATATTATTCCTGATGAGCTTAAAAGGAAAAATTTATTTCCTGCAGGCAGATTAGATAAGGATACAACAGGCTTTTGCCTTATAACAGATGACGGCGATTTTGCTCACAGTATTCTTTCGCCGTCAAGGCACGTCACAAAAACGTATATTGCCGAGCTTTCGTGTCCTATTGATTATGAAAAGGCAAAACAAGGCTTTTCAGAAGGTGTTGTTCTTGGTGACGGAACAGTGTTGCTTTCAGCCGTTCTTGAGCAAATTGAATCAGGGGACAAGCCTGTTTATAAAGTAATTATTAAAGAGGGTAAGTATCATCAGGTTAAAAGAATGTTTCAACGCTACGGTGCAGAGGTTACTATGTTAAACAGAGTCGCAATTGGTGGTTTGAGGCTTGACAGTACGCTTTTACCGGGTGAAAGCAGGCTTATTTCTGAGGAAGAACGTCGTTCTATTGTTGAAAATGACGAAAAATTTTGAGTCGCAAAAGTTAACATTTTTTGCATTTAAACCAATAAATTTTGTCAAAAAGTTAACATTTTGCATAAAAAATTTTGAAAAATATAAAAAAAGCACTTGCAAAAAGGCAAATAGTTGTGTATTATGTATAACAGTTGAATAGTCAAGTTGTTAAATTTTCGGAGGTCATAGTATGTCCAATAGATTATTTCAAGGCATCATTCATCAAATGCGTGATGTTGTTGACAGAACAATCGGTGTTATTGATGAGTCAGGTGCAGTTATTTCCTGTAGCGAGCTCAGCAGAATAGGTGAAATCAGAACAGGCAATCTTGCTACAGTATTTTCATCTGCAACTCCGGTTGTAAGTGACGGATACATTTATCAAACATTCGGTACACATATGCATCCTGAATATGCTGTTTTTGTTGAAGGTGAAGATGACGCAGCAAGAAATTACATAGGTGTTCTTGGCGTGTCTCTTTCTAACATCAAACAGTTCTATGATGAAAAATATGACAGAAGCAATTTTATCAAAAACATTATTCTTGATAATATTCTTCCGGGTGATATTTATCTCAAAGCTCGTGAGCTTCATTTTAATAATGAGGCATCCCGCGTAGTTTTACTTATCAGACTTCTTGAGAAAAACGATGTTTCTGTATATGATATTATCCAAAATCTTTTCCCTGATAAAACAAAGGATTTTGTTATTAACATCAGCGAGTCAGATATTGCACTCGTTAAAGAGGTTAAAACAGATATTGACAGCAAAGACCTTGAAAAGCTTGCTCGTTCAATTTCTGATGCTCTTACATCAGAATTTTATGCAAACGCTCTTGTTGGTATAGGTACTCCTGTTGTAGGTGTTAAAGACCTTGCACGTTCATTTAAAGAAGCACAGGTTGCTCTTGAGGTTGGTAAGGTATTTGATACTGAGCGTAACATTGTAAGCTATGACCATTTAGGCATTGCTCGTCTTATTTATCAGCTTCCTGTTACTCTTTGCGAAATGTTCCTTAAAGAAATCTTCAAGGTTGGTTCAATTGAAACTCTTGACCAGGAAACACTTTTCACAATTCAGCGTTTCTTTGAAAACAATCTTAATGTTTCCGAAACATCAAGAAAGCTTTTTGTTCATAGAAATACACTTGTTTACCGTCTTGAAAAAATTAAGAAGCTTACAGGTCTTGATTTAAGAGAATTTGATGATGCAATTGTATTTAAGGTTGCTCTTATGGTTAAGAAGTACCTTGATGCAAATCCTGTTAAATATTAATATTTAGTAAATATTTAAAAAAATAGCACATTTTTATTACAAAAGGGTTACATTTTGTAATTAAATGTGCTATTATTATTTGTGTTAAAGTGAAAAAATAAGGATTGGGTGTTATATTTTGATTAAATTCAATAATGTTTCAAAAATATATGCCGATACAAATACAAAAGCACTTAATAATTTTAATCTTGAAATTGAAACAGGTGAATTTGTTTTTATTGTTGGTTCATCCGGCGCAGGTAAAAGTACCTTACTTAAGCTTATGATGCGTGAAGAGGTTCCCACAAACGGCACAATAAATATTAATGGTTTTGACCTTAATAAAATGAAAAAACGTCAGATTCCTAAATTCAGAAGAACAATGGGTATTGTTTTTCAGGATTTCAGGCTTATTCCAAATATGAACGTTTACGATAATATTGCTTATGCAATGCGCGTTATCGGTTCTCGTGAAAATGCTATACGTAAGCGTGTTCCTTATCTTTTAGGTCTTGTTGGTCTTAACTCCAAGGCACGTTCAAAGCCAAATCAGCTTTCAGGTGGTGAGCAACAGCGTGTTGCACTTGCAAGAGCTCTTGCCAATAATGCAAGCATGATTATAGCCGATGAGCCGACAGGTAACGTTGACCCTAAAATGTCTTATGAAATTGTTGACCTTCTCAACCATATTAATGCAGACGGTACAACAGTTATTATGGTTACTCACGATTTGCATCTTGTTAAAACGTTTAATCACAGAGTTATCACCATTAAAAACGGTACAATTGAATCAGATTGCCCTGATGCATCTAATATAGATGTTGAACCATATAAATTTGAGTCTCCTGAAGATAATATCGGTTCATACTTCCTTGAAGAGAGCGGAGACGATTTAGATTACCTTGTTCAGAATTATGCTGTTGATGTTAGTGAAGATTACATCACAGTAGGTGAGGAGGGTGACGCATAATGAGAGGTTCAAGCTTAGGTTACCTTACAAGAGAGGGCTTCAGAAATATCTGGGTTAACAGGTTACTTTCTCTTGCTACTGTTGTTGTTCTTGTATCTTGTCTTATAATTGTTGGTAGCGGCTTACTTATTTTCCTTAACATTAACTCTGTTCTTGATTTGATTGAAGACCAGAACGTTGTTATGGTTTATATTGACGATAAAGCCACCGAAACTGAGGCAGATATGCTCAAAGTAAATCTTATGAATCTTGATAATATTAAAGCTGAGGATATTGAGTTTATCTCTAAAGAAGAGGCATTTGAACGTCAAAAAGCATCTTACGGTGAAAAGGCATCTGTGCTTGATGGTCTTTCTCCGTCAATTTTCCCTGATGCATATAAGGTTGTTGTTGATGACCTTGAAAAATTTGATGAAACTGTTGCCGAAATCAAAAATCTTCCGTCAGTTCTTCAAATTCGCGAAAATAGTGATCTTGCAGGTAAAATTGCAAGCATTAGAAATGCCGTTACTTACATATGTATCGGTATTGTAGCAATTCTTTTCTTTGTTTCATTGTTTATTGTTTCCAATACTATAAGAATCACAATTTTCAACAGGCGTCTTGAAATAAGCATTATGAAGGCTGTTGGTGCAACAAATTCCTTTATACGTTGGCCATTTATGGTTGAGGGTATTCTGTTAGGTATATTCTCTGCTGCATTAGCGCTGGGCTTACAATACGGTATTTATTCATTGGCTTCATATTGGCTTTCAGATATAATGTCTATGCTTGGCGGCGAAGTTGTTCCGTTTGCAGATAATGTATATTTACTCTTGTCTGTATTTGTAGTTGTAGGCGTATTTATTGGTGCGTTCGGTAGTATTATTTCTCTTAATAAATATTTAAAGGAGCACAGTAATGTTGTTGAATCCAGTATATAAAACAAAACGATTTTCAAAACGAATTATAGGTTTAATACTTGCAATTGTTACAATGTTTTGTTCAATATCTGTCTCCGTTTACGCAATAACAGATGAAGAAAAGCAAGATTATAAAAATCAGATTGATGAAATTAAGCAACAAATCGCTGAAAATCAAGCCAAGATTGATGAGCTTGAAGAAGAAGCATCACAGTATGATGATGATATTTCTGCCTATCAGGATAAAATTGATGCTTTACATGTTCAGATTGATTTGTATAATGATGAAATTGCGTTAATCGATGGTGATATTGAACGTATTAATACTCAGATTTCAAGTGTAGAAGCTGAAATTGATTCACTCAATGCTCAGATTAAAGCGCTTGATGATGAGGTTGTTGCTCTTGAGCAAGAAAAGGCAGACACTTACGTTATTTTAGGTGAACGCTTACGTGCATCTTATATGTCAGGAGCAAGCTCTCCCCTTGAATTTATTCTTACATCAGATGATTTCAATTTTATTGTATATCTTGAAAGAGTAGAGCTTCTTTTCAGAATTGCAGAAAATGACGATAAAATCATTAAGCAGTTAGAAGATAATATCGTAGAAATTGGCAAAAAGGTTACAGAGATTGAAGATGTAAAAAAACGTCTTAACACCAAAATTGGTGAGCTTGACGAGGCTAAGCTTGAGTATGAAGAAAAGAAACAAGCTCAGGTTGATGCCCGTGCTCTTGTAGAAGCATCAGAGGCTGAGGTTCAGGCAGACCTTGATAAGGTTAAGGCTATTGTTGACTCTCTTGATAGTCAGAGTGCAGAATATCAGGCTGCTATTGACCAACGTGAAGAAGCAATTCTTGACCTTGAAGAAAAAATTGCGGCAAACAATACTCATTACGGTTCCGGTGTTGTTGATGGCGATATGGTTTTCCCGTTACCTTATGAGGATGCATATATTTCTTCAAGCTTTAAAGTCCGTTGGGGCAGGCAGCATAATGGTATAGATACCTGCCGTTGGTCAGGTACACACGGTGCAGATATAATTGCTGTTAAAGCCGGTACTGTTGAGGTTGCAAACTGGGGCTACGGTGGTGGCTACGGTAACTATGTTGTTATCAATCACGGTAACGGTGTTCTTACTTATTACGCTCATCTTTCCAATATTACGGTAAGTGTTGGTCAGAGTGTCGGTCAGGGTGACGTTATCGGTCAGGCAGGTAATACAGGTTATTCCTTCGGTGCTCATCTTCACTTTGGTATTATGGTTAACGGTTCATGGCGTAATCCGGTAGATTATTTGACTTGTTACACACCGGGTGGCAAACAAATTACTGCAACCGACTAAAAACGATTAATTTATCACTCCTTTGTTCTTATAATGGAACGAAGGAGTGTTTTTATGTTGATAATAAAAGTAAGTGAAGAAAAA
>JAZUMM010000214.1:0-10126 GCA_045603625.1 Acutalibacteraceae bacterium
ATATTATCAAGACGTAAAATTTCTTCAGGTGCCTCAAAATCATCTTCGCCTTCAAGCTTGTGCTCTGCAATATCAAGAAGCAGAACGTTATCTTCAGAAAGCTCGTAATCAACAAGATTAAATACTTTTTTAGGTTCGTAATTAATGCTTTGTTCTCGTTTTTGTGAAACAACATTATTTTTATCAACAAGCTTATAAAGAACAGAGTCATAGCCGTAAAGATGCTCGGAAATAACTGTGTTACCGTTTCTGAATGAGAATTCGGCAGGGTAAACATTGCCATTTTGTGTGTCGTAAACAAGCACGCCGTATTCACCTTTGACGGTGATTCGTATATCCTTGCCTGTATCAATATGACTGTTAACAGGCTCATTACTATGGCATACGAAGAGCCATTGAGCATCGCCGTCTTTACGGAGCTGATAAATAAGGTTATCTGTCAATGTGCCGTTTTTATTACGGAGGTTAACAACCTTGTCTTTTTCTAATGCAGTAATAATTGCGGAGCGCGTAAAGTCGAAATTTTCACTTATGGCATACAAATCTTTGCCTCGTGAGGATTCAACAGCATCACAAAGCTTTGGAGCTTCGCCTAAGAAAATAAGTCTGCCGCCTGCCTTTTTAAATGCTTCAAGGCGTTCAAGTGTGGAGCTTCTTAAGGTTTCGCAGCCCGGTACAATAATTGTGTCGTATGCCATTTTGCCAACCTGAAGAGGAGCACCGGCAACAGGACATTGTATCGGAAGAAGAGACTCACTTATAAAGTTAAAGTCTACGCTGCCTGTAAGGAGCCATTCTGTGAGTGAAAGGAATTTTTCATCAAGACCGTCACGGAATATAGCAGATTTATCGTTCGGACCCCAATGGAGCCAATAGCTTTCAACAGGGTGAATAACTGCAACGTTAATAACAGGCTTACCTCTTGTGAGGGAGGTGTTTACTCTTGCAAAGTGGTCTTCTATTAATTTATATTCCTTGTACCAAGGTGATTGGTAAGATATGGAAGCAGGATAGTCACGCTTGGCTTCGCCTGCCATAGCATACCATGAAAGGTGAGGAACACGTACAGTAATGCCTAAAGCGGCTTGCCAGTCACCCTGGTGCTTGTATGTTTTGAAGTTACAATCCCAACCTGTAACACCGTAAAGCTCAGAAAGCACACCTTCATAGCCGAACTGATGTGTTGCGGATTGTGCCTGCTTTGCAGTTGTGAATTCGTGATTATTGCAAAGCAAGTCAATACCGGGAAGCTGGAAGCTACGGTAAGAACGCATTGCTTCGCCTAAAGCGGCAGTCTGACTGTGAAGAGTAGGCTCTTCCATCATATGACCTGTAAGAGCGATATTATTTTCTGCACACCAGGAGCCTACAGTGTCTGCAAAGGCTTGTGCAAAAAGCTCAGCTATAAAGTCGTGATAGCGGTAACGGTGGATTGAAGGCGCACTGTCTTTAAGGTCCCAGAAAACTTCGGGAAGAGTGTCAAGAATGTCTGCGCCGTAAGCCTTTTTATATAATTCAGGAACAGTATCTGTCCATGGCATTGCAACGTCTTCAGTATCAAAAGAGTTTTTGAAGGTTTGCTTTCTTGTGAATTGTGGTTCGTCTGTAAAAATTGCCGGAACAGTTTTGTCAAATTCGTTGCCGACTTTTTCTTTGTAGCGTTTATGGGTTACCTCAATAAATTTTTCAATAGCTTTTTTATTAAGTGTATCTGCATACGCCTGGTCATTGAACCATGAGCTGTCAGAGCATATTTCTAAAATAGCATACCACTTGGTGCCCTTTGCTTCTGTATCTTTTTCAATTCTTTTATAGCCTTCAAGGTAGCCATCGTTATCAAGAATTACGTCGTAAACTGCAACAAGCTTGCCGTTGCCTGTTCTTGTAGCTTCTGCACGTGATTCACCGTTACGTGTATATATTTCACCGTCAAGGTTAGTGGTGAAAATAAGGCTGCGTGCTCTGTATTCAGGGTTTTTGGTAACAAGACCGCCTGCAGCACCTGATGGCCACCTGTCTTCATCGTAAAGCCATGCAAGCATTTCTTCAGCCTTCGCTTTGTCAACACAGTTTTTTACAAGTTCCATATATGTATCGTCAAGATATGTGTTTTTGAGACCTGTTCGTACGTGCATATGAAAGCCGCCAAGCCCCATTTCTTTAAAAACATCTATCTGACGGCAAAGCTCATCTTTTGTAAGGTAATTATTCCATGCCCAGAAAGGTGTACCACGGTACTCTGCGGTAGGATTTTTGAATAAATCTTCCGACAAGCAGTCGGAAAAATTCTTTTTATATAACATAGGCGCCCTCCTATACATTAATAAAGTAATTCTATCATAGGAGTTTTTTAAAAGCAATAAAATAAGGTCTAGCGATTGTCACAAAAAAATGAATATTTTTACCATAAAAATACCAAAAAATCGGCTTGATATATTAAAACTCTTGCAATGAAAAAATTGCTATGTTATCATATTAATTGGTATAAAATGATTATATTTTTTTGGAGGTAAGATATGAAACACGCTGACCTTATTAATCAAATGACTCTGGAGGAAAAGGCTAGTCTTTGCGACGGTCTTAGCTATTGGGAAACTCAGCCTATTCCAAGACTAGGCATTTCTTCCATTAATCTTAATGACGGTCCTCACGGTATCCGTAAAAAAGGTAACCCTGAAGATACACCAAAGGGCGAAAAGAATCTTCTTAAAGGTGTTCCTGCAGTGTGCTTCCCAACAGCATCTGCAACTGCTTGCTCATGGGACCCTGAGCTTATAAGAGAAATGGGTGTTGCTCTTGGTGAAGAAGCATTAAAGGAAAAGGTTTCAGTTCTTCTTGGCCCCGGTACAAATATTAAGCGTTCTCCTCTTTGCGGAAGAAACTTTGAATATTTTTCAGAAGATGGTTTACTTGCAGGTGAAATGGCAGCCGCATTTATTGACGGTGTTCAGTCAAAGGGAGTAGGTACTTCTCTTAAGCATTTTGCTGCCAATAACCAGGAAACACGAAGAATGACCGTTAACTCAGTTGTAGATGAAAGAACACTTCGTGAAACATATCTCCTTCCTTTTGAAATTGCTGTTAAAAAATCTCAGCCGTGGACTGTTATGAACTCTTATAACAGACTTAACGGTACATATGCCGCAGAAAACAAATGGCTCCTTACAGACGTTCTTCGCAAGGACTGGGGCTTCAAGGGTATTGTTGTTACTGACTGGGGTGCAGAAAACGACAGAGTTGCAGGTCTTAAAGCAGGACAGGAGCTTGAAATGCCTACATCCTCAGGCGACGGCACACGTCGTATTGTTGAGGCAGTTAAAAACGGCACTCTTGATGAGGCAGTTCTTAACGAAGCAGCAGATAATCTTATTGATTTAATCAAGAGAGGCGAAAGTGTTCGCGGTGAATATACATACGATGCAGATGCTCATCATCAGCTTGCACGCAAAATTGCATCACAATGTATGGTTCTTATGAAAAACGACAACAACGTGCTTCCTATTAAAAAGGATGCAAAGGTTGCACTTATTGGTGAAATGGCTCGCACACCTCGTTATCAGGGTGCCGGCTCATCACTCATTAACCCTATAAGATTAGTGAGTGCACACCAGACAATGCAGGGTATGGGCATCAATTTCAGTTTCGCTCCGGGCTATACTCTCAAGCCTAAAAAGAAAGGCGAAGACCAGCTCCTCTTAGATGCAATTGTTGCTGCAAGGCAAGCAGATGTTGCAGTTGTTTTTGTTGGTCTTACAGATGAATACGAAACAGAAGGTAACGACAGAAAGCACATTAACATTCCACCTGTTCACAACAGACTTGTTGAAGAGGTTGTTAAAGCAAATCCAAATACAGTTGTTGTTCTTTCAGGCGGTGCTTCAATTGCAATGCCTTGGGCAAATAAGGTTCCTGCAATTCTTAATATGTTCCTTACAGGTCAGGCAGGCGGCAGCGCAGTTTGTGACGTATTGTTCGGTGACGTTAACCCAAGCGGTAAACTCAGCGAAACATATCCTCTTGCACTTGAAGATAATTCAAGCTTTAATTACTTCCCGGGTACACCTGTTTCTGTTGAATATAGAGAAGGCGTATATGTAGGCTACAAATACTACGATACTGCAAACAAGCCTGTTGCATTCCCATTTGGTCACGGTCTTTCATATACAACATTTGAATATAGCGATGTAAAATTAAGTGCAGACAGCATAAAGGATACCGATACCCTTACAGTTTCCTTTAAAATTAAAAATACAGGTGCAGTTGATGGTGCTGAGGTTGCACAGGTTTATGTAAGTGATGTGGAAAGCACAATTTACCGTCCTGTAAAAGAGCTTCGTGGCTTTAAAAAGGTTTACCTTAAAGCAGGTGAAGAAAAGGAAGTTGCAATTACATTAGATAAACGTGCATTTGCATATTACAATGTAAATATAGGCGATTGGCACGTTGAAAGCGGTGAGTTCAGAATTTTAGTTGGTGCATCAAGCCGTGATATTAAGCTTGTTGCTTCAGTTAACGTTGAATCAACTGTTGATGCAATTGTTCCTGATTATAAAGCAACTGCTCCGTCATACTATGGTGCAAATATTACAAATGTACCTGCAAATGAATTTGAAGCAGTTTACGGTAAGCCTCTTCCGCCAACACAAAGAGATAAGAGTAAGCCTCTTACAATTCTCAATACTCTTGAGGATGCTGAGGATGGCAAATGGGGCGGAAGGCTTGTAAGACTTCTCAGAAAACTTCTTGGTACAGAGTCAATGGCAGGTGCAATCGCTCTTCAGACACCTATCAAAAACTTTATTTCAATGAGCTTTAGTATTTTCAGCCCTGCAATGGCAGACGGGCTCCTTGTTATTCTTAATGAGGATAAAATGGCTAAGGGCTTGGGTATGATTTTCAAGGGTCTTCCGAATGCTCTTAAAAATCTCGGTAAATTAAAACAAATTTAAAGGTTAAAAGAAAACAGGTCAGCTTTCATATTGAAAGCTGACCTGTTTTTTATTTTTAAATCAAACAAATACTTTTCTTGAAAGCCAGGCACGAACTTTTTTGCTCTTGTTTGCATATAACCAGAAAAAGAAAAGTGCTAAGCAACAAATATCTATAATCAGGCAAACCTCAGAAGCACCTATATATTCGTTAATGAAAAGGCAAGCGCTTGTAACAGAAAGGATTATAACTAAATCAATAAATATGTGTAACACCTTTGAAGTCCAGTGGTGCTTGCGGCGTCTGTCCCAATAAATAAAAGCAAGCACACAAGCAGAGGTGATGAGTATTATCGGAAGTGCAATATAAAAATACCATTTTTCGCCACCGAAGTTTTTGCTTTGAAATACTAAAACGTAAAGTGCAACGGCAACTGTATCAAATGCCCACATTATATATGGCCTCAGCTTCCGCGATAAGAACGGAAAAATAAATACAACCCAAATTAATGCACTTGTGGATATAAGGTAAACAAACCACAAATCTTCAGGATTAGTAAAAATGTTTATTAAGGTACACACAATATTGGGTATGAGGAAAATGTAGGTTATAATTAACGCTACAAACTTTCTTTTCATATTTTGCGGTATAACCGGCTTGTCGGCAAAAGGTGTAACGGCATCTTTTTCAATTTTTTTCATTGGGTGGTAAACAGGTGTATCGCACAAAACACATTTTTTTGCAGTTGTGTCAAGCTCAACACCACAGTTAACGCAATATGACATATTTTTTCTCCGTTATTTTTATTTTCTGTTGCTTTCTATTTTAACGTGAACACCTTGTTTAACAAGGAATGTGAAAAAATCACGTTCAATATCTGCTTCCTCGTGAATGTTAGCAAAAGTAAAGGTAAGGGTATCGCCAATAGTTGCAATACCGCAACGTGCAGCGTGGTGCATACCGGGACCGGGTGTAAAAATCACCTTTTCAATAAAAGGCAACATCTCTTCGGGAAGGGTAAGGGGACCAAGGTTTGTTAAATAAGAGGATGCGGTTTTTTCTGCCGCAACAACTGTTGCAACGCTTAATCCGAAATTCTTTAAAGGTAAAGGTAAATATTTTAATGCAGGATTTTTTTCAAGCTTTACGTGTTGAGAAATCATGGCGTTAAGCTTTTTTTCGTCTCTTTCAAGGCGTAATTGTAAAGCAACCTGCTGAAGAAGCTCATCAAAGGAATATTCGCCTAAATTCGGATTTACCTTTACAAGGAGACATACAGAGAAGTTTCGCAGGCTATCCGTAGGGTAAACATTACGGAGGTTTATGGGAATCTGAACAGAAACCTCCTTGAGCTTTTTACTTTCTCGTAATTGCTTGCGGCAGTGTATATCCATTAACATCGCTGCAAAATACTCAGTAACTGTAACGCCCTTTGATTTTGCCAGCTTTTTAACTGCCTCAAGACTCATAATGCCTGTTGTAATATTAACAAAATGCTTCGGTACAGGTGTGCCTTTAGGATGGTACACGTGCTTATCTGTAATAGCGTGACCTGCTTTTGAATGAGCATATTTGTGAAAAGCATCTTCAAGCTCGGTTTTTGAGGGTTTTTCATTTAAATCCTTAACAAATCCGCCTGCTTTTATTGTGTTGCCTTTAAGTCTCAAATACTCTGCAACAAGGGTACAGGTGAAGTTTGCGTTACCGTATCCGTCGGAAATTGCGTGAAAAAGGTCAACGGCAACTCTTTTTCCGTGGTAGTAAACTCTGAAAAGAAAACGGTCGTTTTCTTTGAATTTTACTCGGTAACAGGGATTTAAAATATCTTTATTTACACGAGGTGATGAAACGGGATTTTTTTCAAGGTAATACCAAAAAAGTCCCTTTCGTATTCTTACGTCAATACCGGGGAATCGAGGCAAAATATTTTCAAGAGCCTGCTGTAAAAGCTTTGGGTCAATATCTTCCTTCAGTTCAAGGCAGAAGCGAAAAATATTTGACCATTTAGACGTGTTCTGACCGGGGAAAAGTATACCTGCATTGTCAAGCCTGAACCAATCGGGAGCCTGACGCAAACGATTTTCTGCCATTCAAAACACCTCTCTTAAAAATTACATATATGGTAATTATACATAAATAGCTGTGTATTTGCAACTAAAACATTTTGGCAAAGAAATTTTCAGTACTTATTTTATATGGTCTGTTAAAGCGCCCCAGTTCAAAAAGTGAAGAGCCCTTATTTAAAATGTTTACGCTTTCCCGACATGTTAAGGTGACGGTAAAGCCTTTTTTCGTAATAATATTTTGTAATGTATCGTTGCGTATACCGTAAGGATATGCAAAAATTTCAGTTGCAGAAGATGTTGCATCGCTGTAAAAGGTATTGAATTTTTCAAAATCCTTTTCAATAACCGCACGGTAATCAGAAATGCTTTCTTCTTTTAGCTTTCCTGCACCGCGACGGTTAGATAAGGAATGTAAATTATATGTATGGCAACCGATTTCTATAAGGGGATGATTACTGAGAATTTTTAAATCATCAGTATTAAGGTAAGCGTATTTGTCATTATTATCCTTGTTTTCTGTATATAAAACCGTTAAGGAGCCTACAATATTGACGTTTGCGGGAAAAGAATATTTTTCAAGAAGAGGTAAGACCTTTGTTATAAAGGTTTTTTGTCCGTCATCAAAGGTAATGCAAACAGGGTTTTTGGGAAGAGGTGTGCCGTTTTTTGTGAATTCCGCAAGCTGTTTAAAAGAAACAGGCGTTATGCTATTGTTTTTCATATATAAAAAGTCTTCTTCAAGCAGGCTTAAGGGAATAGCGTAGTCGCCAATAACATTTACATTTTCAGAAATCTGGTGGTACATAATAATGGGAACCTTTATGCCCACATTAGAGGATGTATTAACAACAGGTGTAAGGTACGTCAGCATTGCCCCTGTAAGCATAATAAAGCAAACAATAAAGGTTAGTATTGATAAATGTTTAAACGTGAATATTCTGAACATAAAAATCACCCGAAAATAATATATGAAAAAATTTTTGTGTTTTTGCAAACAAATGTTTGCTTTTTTCGGATGTATGTGATATTATGTACATTAGAAAAAGAATATTTGTTCGGAAGGTGATTTTTTGGAACCTATTAACGAAACACAAAAAAGAATATATGAATTTCTTGTTGAACGTTCTCAGGACGGTGTTCCGCCATCAGTACGTGAAATAGGCGCAGCCGTCGGGCTTAAGTCAACATCATCTGTTCAGGCTAACCTTGATGCTCTTGAAAAAGCAGGCTACATTGAACGTGATCCGCTTTTAAAAAGGTCAATACGTATTTTAGGGCAGGCAGAAAATGTTACTCACGTGCCTCTTATAGGTACTGTTACTGCCGGTATGCCGATTCTTGCAGTTGAGCAGATTGAGGGCTACATTCCTTATACAGGCAGAGTTTCCAGAGATAAGCCTCTTTTTGCTTTAAAGGTAAGGGGCGAAAGTATGCTCTGGGCAGGTATACTCAACGGAGATATTGTTATTGCGGAAAAAACGCCGTATGCCGCCAATGGCGAAATTGTTGTTGCAATGCTTGAGGATGAAGCAACAGTTAAACGCTTTTATAAAGAAAACGGTCACTTCCGTCTTCAACCTGAAAATGATGAGTTTGAGCCTATTATTACAAATGAGGTTGTTATTTTAGGTAAGGTTGTTGCTTTGGTGCGTTATTATTAAGAGGTTTATATGATTATTTTTATTTTGATTCTGGTAGCTATTATGTGCTCCGGGCTTACAGTTGCTAAAAAGAATGAGTTTTTTGAGGACTATATGTCACCAAAAAACACGTCAACAGTAAATGCAATTTTCTCAGTGCTTATTTTTATCAGTCATGCAACAAACTATATAGGTAATGAAAATTTAACGTCTGCACTTGATGAGCCTTATGTTTCCTTAAAGGTTTTTCTTCATCAGTTAGTTGTTGTAACGTATTTGTTCTTTTCAGGCTACGGTATTATGGAGTCTATAAAAAAGAAGGGTACATCATATGTTAAGGCCATGCCTGTTCACCGTCTTTTTAAGCTCTGGTACCATTTTGCAATTGTTATTTTAATGTATACTGTACTCAGGGTTGGTATACAAGGCATAAAATACGATATAGGTCATTATCTTCTCTCCTTTATCGGCTATACAACTATCGGTAACAGTAACTGGTATTTGCTTGTAACCTTTGCCCTTTATATAATTGTTATCTGTTCATTTCTTATATTCAGAAAAAACAAGATTCTTGCAACGGCACTTGTTTGCGTGCTTTCTTTCTTATTTATTGTTTTTGAAAGAAAAATGGGTCTTGCAACACAGTATTATAATACTGTAATCTGCTTCCCGTTAGGTATGATTTTCTCACTTATCAAGCCTTATGTTGATAAGATTTTGATGAAAAATGACCTTATCTGGTATACGGGCTTTGTAGGAAGTGTGGCTGTTTTCTCGTATTGTTCAATTCACAGGCATGATTTAATATCAGTAGAGGGCGGTAAGCTTGTTAAGGAAATAGCTTCTTTTGTAAGCTATGAATTATTTATTTCTTTTGCTCTTGTGATGCTTGTAATCGGTATGATGAAAATTAATATCAAAAGCACTGTTCTTGACTGGTTTGGTGAGCATATTTTCAGCTTTTTTATTTTACAAAGGATTCCAATGCTCCTTCTCAGGCATCTGGGCTTTGCGGATAATAATTATACTTTTATTATTTTCAGCTTTTTCGGCACAATTGTTTTGTGTATGTTCTATGATGAGGCAATGGCAAGGCTTGATAGAATTATCTTTAAAAAACGGGTTAAAAAAGCGAATTAAAAAAAGTAAAGCGGGGAACTTGCTGTTCCCCGCTTTTAGTTTACTGATTTATTACCTTTTTTCTATATATCAAGTATATCACAAAAAAAATAATATTACAAGTCTTGTATATATAACATACTTGTAGTAAAATGCAAAAAGTAAATTATTATAAAAAGGAGAGATTCTATGGCTCAATTTACCAATCAAGCACAACTTTCGTACAACAACGAAGTGGTAAACTCCAACGTGGCTGTGGGCGAGATTCTGGATGCGGTAGCCGTAACGAAAACGGCGGTTACCCAGACGTACGCCCAAGGCGATACGGTTGTGTACGTGATCAGTATTGTAAATTCCGGCGGGACAGCCTTG
>JAZUMM010000215.1:0-8013 GCA_045603625.1 Acutalibacteraceae bacterium
GCTCACGGCAGAGGCTTCCAGTATCCTATTCCAACATACTCAATTACAGCTGATTTTGACTGGTCTGAAACAGAAAACAACAAGCTTCTCTTTGAGATGACAGCAAAATACGGCACACCATATTTCTCAAACTATGTTAACTCCGATATGGAGCCAAGCGACGTTCGTTCAATGTGCTGCCGTCTTCGTCTTGACCTTCGTGAGCTCCGTAAAAAGAGCGGTGGCTTCTTTGGTAGCGGTGAAAGCACAGGCTCAATCGGTGTTGTTACAATCAACCTTCCGAGAATTGCTTACCTTGCAGAAAATGTAGAAGATTTCTACAAACGTCTTGATAAGCTTATGGATATTTCTGCTCGTTCACTTAAGGTTAAGAGAGATATTATCACAAAGCTTCTTGAAGAAGGTCTTTATCCGTATACAAAGAGATACCTTGGCACATTCACAAACCACTTCTCAACAATCGGTCTTATCGGTATGAACGAGGTTGGTCTTAATGCTAAGTGGCTCCGTAAGGATATGACTCATAAAGAAACTCAGCAGTTTGCAAAAGACGTTCTCAATCACATGAGAGAAAGACTTTCAGACTATCAGGAGCTTTACGGCGACCTTTACAACCTTGAAGCAACTCCTGCTGAATCAACAACATATCGTTTTGCAAAGCATGATAAGAAGAGATATCCTGCAATTATTACTGCTAACGAAAACGGCACACCATACTACACTAACTCTTCACACCTTCCTGTTGGTTACACAGCAGACATCTTTGAAGCACTTGATGCACAGGATGAGCTTCATACACTTTATACATCAGGTACAGTTTTCCATGCATTCCTTGGCGAGAAGCTTCCTGATTGGAAGGCTGCTGCAGAAATTGTAAGAAAAATAGCATCTAACTATCGTCTTCCATACTATTCAATTTCTCCAACATACTCAGTATGCTGCAACCACGGTTACATTGCAGGTGAGGAGTATACTTGCCCAGAATGTGGCAATACAACAGAGGTTTACAGTCGTATTACAGGTTATTACCGTCCTGTTCAGAACTTTAACGACGGTAAAGCTCAGGAATTTAAAGACAGAAGAGTTTATGATATTGCAAATTCACACCTCAAACGTGAAGACAGAGTTGTTGACCATGCTCATTGCAGTGATTGTGCAGAAAAAACTGTAAAAGCAGATGCAGATTCAAAATTCATTCTCTTTGCAACAAAAACTTGTCCTAAATGCAAAATAGCTGCTCAGCTTCTTGATAAAAAAGGTATTTCTTATGAGAAGCTTTTCGTTGAAGATAACATTGATTTTGCAACTCAGCTTGAATTAAAGCAAGCTCCTACACTTGTAATTCAAAAGGGTGATGAGTTCGAAAAAATCTCTGACCTTCCTGCAGTTAAAGCGTTTGTTGAAGCACTTTAATCTGAATCAATACTGAATTACCGTCCTCACGGACGGTAATTGCATTAGGAGAGATATTTATGTACGACATAATTGTTATAGGTGCAGGACCTGCAGGTCTTACTGCGGCTCTTTACGCTCTCAGAGCAAGTAAAAGCGTGCTTGTAATTGAGCAATCAACCTTTGGCGGACAAGTTACGTTTTCACCAAAGATTGAAAATTATCCGGGTATACCTGAAATGAGCGGTAACGAATTTGCCGATAAGCTTCTTGACCAGGTGCTTTCTATGGGCGCAGAGGTTGAGATGGAAAAGGTTACCGGTATAGTTGACGAAGGCAACAGAAAGCTGGTTTTTGCAGATAATAAGATGTTTGAAGCACAAGCGGTAATTATTGCTGTTGGTGTGCATCACAGACAGTTAGGCTTGCCTAATGAAAATCAGCTTGTCGGTAACGGTATTTCATATTGTGCAGTTTGTGACGGCGCATTTTTCAAGGATAAGGTTACCGGTGTTGTTGGTGGCGGTAACTCTGCCCTTCAGGAAGCGGTGCTTCTTTCTGACCTTTGTGAAAAAGTTTACGTTTTTCAGAATCTTGCGTTCTTTACAGGCGAAAAGAAGTTAATTGAAATTCTTTCAAATAAACCTAATGTTGAGCTTTTAACTGAGGTAACGGTTAAAGAGCTTAAAGGTGCAGATGAACTTGAAGGTGTTGTTCTTAATACAATCTCAGGTGAAAAAGAAGTAAAGCTTGACGGTCTTTTTGTGGCTATTGGTCTTGAACCTAAGAACTCTGCTTTTGCAGAGGTTGCTGCCCTTGATGAGAATGGTTACTTTGGCTCAGATGAAAGCTGCGTAACAAAAACATCAGGTATTTTTGTTGCAGGTGACTGCCGTCAGAAGAGTATACGTCAGATTACAACTGCCTCTGCAGACGGTGCGGTTGCTGCATTAGCTGCGTGCAGATATATTGATAATAAATAAAATAAGTACAAAAAAATTGACGATAAATTTATTTACCGTCAATTTTGTGCTATAATGAAGTTGAAAAGTGGTAAAAAAAGGGGTGGTTTTATGGTCGAAAAAACAATTGAAGAAAACGTTGATTTAGACAGACTCAATGATGGTGTGAGCGAAATTCGTCCATATAAATCAAAAGAAGCAAAAAAAGAAGAAAAATTAAATAAAAAAGAAGAAAAACAACAAAAAAAGCTTGAAAAGAAAGAGTTTAAAAAGCAAAACAAATTAAGAGCAAGCTCTATTGTTGCATTAGTTGTTTCCATAGTTTTCTTTCTTGGTGTTGTAGGCTACAGCGAATTAATATTCGGTCATTTTCCCGTGCTTGTGAAGTGGCGTAATATCTGGATAGAAACCGCTATGACAACTGACCAGCACAAATGGCTTGCAACAAGCTTTTTCCCCGAATGGTTAATAGATGATGTTATGTCCCGTCAGGTTGATGTTAAGGATATGGGCGTAACACAAATCGTAAAGCCACAAAAGGAAGAAAAGCCTTTCGGTGAGGTTGTTGACCCTGAGGTGCTTGTTGAAGGTGAGCCCGATTCACACGGTAATATTGTTTTTGCCAATAACGTTGAAGAGGGCGTTGTTATACTTGACATAAAAAAAGAGACTTTTAAGGGTAAGCTTATAATTGTAGATGACCCGTCAAGAGTTGTTCTTTCTGCAACCGATTATAAAGGCACACGTGGTGAATTTATTTGCGATTATCTTGAAAAAGAAAATGCCGTTGTTGGCGTTAACGCTTCCGGCTTTATTGATAAAGGCGGTGTGAGTCTTGGTGGCCAGATTTCCGGAATGTGTGTTTCCGGCGGTGAGTATTGGGGCTCGTATAATTCCGAATACACCTTAATCGGCTTTGATGATGAAGACCGATTGGTTGTTGGCGGAACAGATAATTGGGAAGAATATAATATCCGTGACGGTATGCAATACAGACCTACTCTTATCCTTGACGGTAAAAAGGTTGTTAAGGATTCTGCCGGTTGGGGCTTGCAACCAAGAACAACAATGGGTCAATGTGCTAACGGAACAGTATTATTCCTTGTTGCCGATGGCAGGCGAGCAGACTCTTTAGGTGCAACTATGGAGGACTGTGCAGATATTTTACTTGAATACGGTGCAATCAATGCGGCGGCGTGTGACGGTGGTTCCTCATCTGTTGTAGGTTACGAGGGTAAGCTTATAAACAAGCCGTCAACAGATATGCCAACGGGCAGATATTTACCAAATGCCTGGGTTGTTAAAAGAAAATCTGCAGAATAATTGGTGATTAATATGAAAAGACAGGTAGCTTTTACAGATAATAAAAAAATGCTTAAAGGTGGGCTCCATTGCCACACAACACGTTCTGATGGCGACGGTACACCGGAAGAGGTTATACGCCTTCACAAAAGTAACGGGTATGATTTTTTGGCATTAACGGATCACAGAATTTACAATTATAAAAATTTTGCCGATGATGTTGATATAACAATTATTCCCGGTATGGAATTTGATAACACCTTTGACAGAGAAAATGGCTTCAGGTGCTTTCATCAGGTGTTTATTGGCCCGGATGATGAAACAAACGGCTACGCTCAGGATGAAGAGATGCCTTCAGGTACCGCGAAAAACCAACAGGAATTTCAAAAATATCTTGATGAAGGTCACGAAAAAAACAATCTTACAATATATTGTCATCCTCAATGGAGTTCAACACCTGTAAGGTATTTTGACCAATTACAGGGCAACTTTGCATTTGAAATCTGGAATAGCGGTTGTGCTATTGAAAACGATATGGATACCGATAATGGTATGTATTGGGATGAGCTTTTAGGTCAAGGGCAAAAGATTTTTGCCGTTGCCTCTGATGATGGTCATGCAATGCATCAGCATTGCTGTGGTTGGGTTATGGTCAATGCAGAAAATAACGTAAAAGCAATTCTTTCAGCTTTGGAAAAGGGCGCTTTTTATTCTTCCTGCGGACCTGTAATTAAAGATTTTTATGTTGATGATGAAGGCGTTGCGCACGTAGAAGCTGAAGGCGTTAAAACAATTCTTTTCCAATGTGATAAGCATCCTGCGAGACGCTTTGATGCAAAAGGTGGTGAATTGCTTACTCACGCAAATGTCAGCACCACAGGAAACAGGCCATATCCTTATATCCGTGTTACTGTAATTGATGATTGGGGCAGACGTGCCTGGACAAACCCTATTTTTCTTTAATTTTTGCGCATACTCTGTTTTATTTCACTCGTAGTATTTTATAAAAAACAAAAAACAAAGCACTTGGAAATTTAATCCAAGTGCTTTATGTTTTTACATTGATTCAGGTGTTTCAATTTTAAGCATTGAAAGTACGTTTCTCATTGTATTTCTTACGCAGTTACAAAGGAAAATTCTTGCCTGCATAAGTGCTTCGTCATCCACCATAACTCTTTGTGCATTGTAAAAACGGTGGAACTTTGTTGCAAGGTCTGTTGCATAGTGAGTAATTTTTGCAGGGTCGTATGTTTTTGCAGCATTAACAATAACGCCTGTAAGTGAACCAAGGTGTGCAATAAGGTATGTTTCCTCGTCGCTTGTAAGAAGAAGGAGCTCTTCTTTTGACGGAGTTCTTGAAACAACACCCTCATTACTGAGCTTTTTAAGGATACTGCATATTCTTGCGTGTGCATACTGGCAGTAGTAAACAGGGTTCTGGTTTGATTGTTCAATTGCAAGGCCTAAGTCAAAGTCCATTGCTGAGCCTGCTTCTCTCATATTGAAAAGGAAACGTACTGCATCGATAGGCACCTCATCAAGAAGGTCAACAAGTGTAATAGCTTTGCCTGTTCTTTTACTCATTTTAACAGGCTTGCCGTCTTTCATAAGGTTAACGAGCTGCATAAGAACAACGTCTAATCTGTTGCCGTCAATGCCAACTGCTTCCATAGCACCTTTCATACGTGCAACGTGACCATGATGGTCTGCGCCCCAAACGTCAATTGCTTTATTAAAATTACGTTTTTCTAATTTATTTCTGTGGTATGCAATATCTGCTGCAAAGTATGTAGGGTTACCGTTCTGGCGGATAAGCACGTCATCCTTAAGCTCAAGGTTATCAATGTATTCCTGAGTTTTACCTTGTGCTTTTAAAATGTTTGTCTGCACCTCAATATTTTTGTACCAAAGGGCGCCTTCCTTTTCATAGGTATAGCCGTTTTTTGTAAGAATATCAATTGTTTCTTTAAGCTCACCGCCGTTGTGCAGAGTAAGCTCTGAAAACCAAGTATTGTAATCAATTCTGTATTTTGCCATAGCGGCCTTCATTGTTGCAATATTCTGAGGAAGAGCAAACTCAACAAGAGTCTTTCTTCTTTCTTCTTCAGAAGCATCTAAAAGCCCTGTACCGAATTCATCAATATATTTTTGTGCAAGCACACGTATATCGTCACCGTGGTAGCTGTCTTCAGGTAACTCAATACTGTCTTCACCGTTAATGATTTGTTGGTATCTTATATCAAGGGAAAGAGCAAATTTGTCTATCTGGTTACCCGCATCATTAACGTAAAATTCTCTTTCAACCTCATAGCCTGCCCATTCAAGCACAGCGGCAAGACAATCGCCAAGGGCACCGCCACGAGCATTACCCATATGCATAGGACCTGTCGGATTTGCAGAAACAAATTCTACATTGATTTTTTCGCCTTTGCCAAAATCGCTTTTACCGTAGGAATCGCCACACTCTTTAACATCAAGAAGTATATCTGCAAAAAAGTCTTGCTTAAGGTAGAAGTTAATAAAGCCGGGGCCTGCAACTGCACATTCTTTAAAATATGTATTGTCAAGGTTTATTTTATTGAGAATCTCTTCTGCAATTTTTCTTGGTGGCATTCTGAGAGCTTTTGAAAGCATAAAAGCAGCATTTGCAGAATAGTCACCGTTATTTCTGTCTGCAGGGATTTCTGTTTTAAAAGCAGGAATTTGTGCTTCAATAAAAATTCCGTCTGCAATATTTTGATTTATTGCTTGTGTTACTGCGCCGATGATTTGTTCCTCGGCTGTTTTTACTAATTTAGACATAATCAGACCTCATTTATTTTCATTAAAAGATTGTTTTCGCCAATAATTTGCCCGTTACTCTGAAGTGTGTAGCAAAGAAGGATTTTGCCTGAAACATCAGGAATATTAGCATTTACACGCCCTGCGACAATGTCCATTTCCATTTCTCCGAAAGGTGTTTTGTAAATACAGGAATGTGTTTTACCTTCTTCAATCAGAAAGGTTGTTTCGTAAACGCCTTTTCTGCTCATTTCTATAAAGTTATTGTTAATAACCTTTACAACGGTTTCGCAGTTATTCATTTCACCGTCGGGCTCGGTGTAGGAAATAATTTTAACACCGTCAATTTCCTGTAAGGTGCCGTGAGCCTTAAGCTTACTGCTTTCTCTGTCGTCGTGATACTGCTGTTCGCTGACAAATTCTATTTCAACTTTTCTCATTTTGTACGTTCCTCGGCATATTCAATAAGCTTATCTATAAGGTCAGAATATTCAATACCAACCTGACCGAAAAGCTTAGGGAACATAGAAATTGATGTGAAGCCCGGCAAAGTGTTTATTTCGTTAAGGTAACAGGTTCCGTCTTCGCTTAAGAAAAAGTCAACTCTGGAGCAGCCTTCACAGCCCATTGTTTTGTAAGCGTGAACAGCGGCTTTTCGGACTTTTTCGCTTACTTCTTCAGGTAAATCTGCGGGAATTGCAAGACCTGTTGAATTATCTATGTATTTTGCGTCATAATCGTAAAATTCTGCAGTAGGCAAAATTTCGCCTATACAGGATGCAACAGGCCCAGCGTTACCCATAACTGCACATTCAATTTCTCTGCCTGTAAGAGTTTCTTCAAGAACTGCCTTGTAGTCGTTTTCAAAAGCAAGGTCAAGAGCAGCCTTTAATTCATCCATATTATGTGCTTTTGAAATTCCCACAGAGGAGCCTGCATTTGCGGGCTTAACAAAAATAGGGAATTTTAATTTTTCAACAATAGGTTCAAGCTGAACGTTATTGTTGTAATATTCTGCTTTTGTGAATGCCGACCATTTTGCACCGGGAATGCCTGCTGCATCTGCAAGTGTATTTGTGACTGCTTTATCCATACACATACCGCTTGCAAGAAGGCCACATCCTACATAAGGGATTCCCGCAAGGTCAAAAAGACCCTGGATTGTGCCATCTTCACCGTTTTTTCCGTGAAGCACAGGAAAAATAACGTCAATTTTAATTTTTTCTGTTCCTGAAGTCTTAAGCACAAGAAGAGCTTTGTCGTGTCTGTCAGGAGAAATAACGGCAGGGGTTACAAAGGATGAGTCAGCCCATGTGCCGTTTTCAATACTGTCAATATCACCTGAATAAAAAAGCCATTTACCGTCTTTTGTGATACCTAAAGTAAGAACGTTGTATTTATTTCTGTTAATATTTCGTAAAACTGAGGCAGAGGAACGGAGTGAAACCTCGTATTCGCTGGAACAACCGCCAAAAACAACAAGTAAATTTTTCAAAAAAATCACCTTTTTATATAATTAAAATAAAACCGCATAAATCTACATTTTAAATAATAACACAAGAAAGTCGGAGGCCAA
>JAZUMM010000216.1:0-2823 GCA_045603625.1 Acutalibacteraceae bacterium
TTAATCCTATTCATTATATGATAGATTTAGTAAAATGTCAATATTTTTGTAGTAGTATAAACATTTAATTTTAAGTATTGAGTATTTTGGAAAAATATTGTAAAATATTAAGGTTATAATTCATAAATACAGAAAGAAGTGCTTTATGTCTGAAGTTATTAAACCAAACAACCTTCCGAGGGCTTTGAGTTCAGGTCTCTCCTTTGCAGGCTTAACAGGCAGCTTTGCAATCTGCTTTGTTGCCGCAACAGGTATGAACCTTATTTTTGCCTTGATTTGTTCGATTGTTTGTTCATTATTTTCTTTAAAGCTAAAAAACAATATTCCGGTACCGCACACCTATATGATTGTACCTTTGATTTACACCTTAACGCAATCCTCTTCCATAGGTGTGGTAATTGCTTTAAGCATTGCTGCAATTTTATATTTTTTATGTAACCAACTGAATTTAAAATTAGAAATACCCGACAGCATAATTGCCGGTGCTTCGTTAAGCTTTGCAATCAGTGCAACAATTTTACTTACAAACGTATATTTCGGAATAGGTGCTTACGGCTCAACACCCTTTGAAATGTTGAAAAACTATCGTTATTTAGGCTTTCATCCCAATTTTATGGGCTTGCTTACAGGTACAATAACACTTTTTACAATGATAACCTATCCATTTAAATTCAAAAAGCTCAGTAAAATTATTCCGCCACCTTTTATTACAATCGCAATTCCATACGTATTAAATCTTTTCCTTAACCCTGATAAAAACTATACAACAATAAATGAAGCTGTTTCCATTGGAAATGTCAGCGATTTCAATTTTATTTCCGAAATAAGCGCTATTAATTCAAATAATGCTTTTGCAATTGTTGATTCTGTTTTTGTTCTTTTCTTTTTATTCTTTGTTCTTTCAAAAAGCGACACAACAAAAAACAAAAAAGTTTTATCATTAAACAACGTATTCTCGTGCTTACCATGCTCAATGCATAAATTCGAAAATTACAATATAATATCCGCAATAACAAGCATTGTTGTTTGCTCAGTTGTTATATTGTGTTTCCCTGTTATTTTACACAGAATTCCTTTACACAGCATAGGTGCAATGCTCATTGTAGCCGGCTGGCAAAACACACCCTTTAAAGCAATAGCCGCTTGTTTCAAGAAAAAGAAAACATCAGACATTATTGTTTTCTTTATATGTGCAGTATCTTTTGTTGTGTTCAAAGCATACACCGCAACAATTATATGCTTTGTTCTGGGTTTAATTTCATCTCCTAAAAGAAAGGAGCTTGAAAAATGATAAAAGATAAAAAGAAGCTTTCACGCGTAATTGCAACCTGGGTTGTAACCGGTGTTATGGCAAGTGTTTTTATTCTTGACATAATTACCGTTTTCATGGGAAACAAATACAACAGTGAAGTGCCAATAAAAAAAGAAACCTTTCAAAATGAGTATTCAGATGATAAAATACATTTTTTAAATACTGCAAATTCAGATTGTATGTTGCTTGAAAGCAACGGTCACTTTGCCCTTGTTGATTCAGGCGAAGGCGATAATAATCCAAGAAGAAAAACAGAATACAATGGTTATGAGGATGAGGTTATAAGCTACATCAAAAAGGTTTGCGCTGACGAAAACGGTCAGGTTTATTTTGATTTTATCCTTGCAACTCATATGCACTATGACCACTCAGGTAACTTTGAACCCATAATCAAGCATAAAGATATACACATAAAAAAGGCGTATATGAAAAATTATGATGAAGACGCCACATCCGACATTGACTCTGATGCCTGGGGTAACTACAACACCTATAAAAAAATCCTCAAGGCGCTTGATGAAAACGAGGTTGAGTTAATTCAGGATTTACCTGAAGAGGAATTCTCTTTTGAAGATTTCACTTTAAAATTTATTAACACAAACACTCCCGAAAGTGTAAAAAGTGCCGGTGAAAATGCAAACAGTATAGGCACAAAAATCACCAAAGGCACAAAGGTTGCTTTTCTCGCGGCTGACTTTACAAATAACAAAGGTATGGAAATGCTTTACACCGAGGAAATAGGTGACGTTGATTTACTTAAAATAGGTCACCACGGGTATTTTGGCTCATCCTCTGCAGGATTTCTTAAAGAAATAAAACCTGAAATTGCCGTTTGCACTAATTATATCGGCAAAATTTACCCTAATGTTAAATGGAATCTTACAATGGTCGCAAAGGTTCCCATTTTTGCAACGGCACACCGCAACGGAATAATTGCTCACTTCACAGATGATAACCAAATTATTCTGACCGAAGATATTATGTAATATAAAAACAGGCTGTAAAAAACTTTCGTTTTTTACAGCCTGTTTTGTTTTAATGGATCGCCTGGTCTATATAATCCAACGCCGGGAAAAGCAAATTAAAAATCTGAGGGAATAAAACCGTAAATGCAAGTGAAAGAAGGAATGTTACAGAATACTTTTCTAAAAATGAAACAACATAATTCACTGCAAAAAAAGGGAAGAAAATAACCTTCAGAAATTTATTTTCAGTACTAAAAATATAGTCCTTTAACGACAATGCATCCTCAAAAGATGAAGCACAGTTCGCAATACAGGAAAACCCTAACCATACAAGAATATACGTGGGAACATAATCGGTTTCGTATATATAAAACAATCTGTACGAGCCTGAAAGCAAAAGTGATGAGCCAATAAGAAAATTCATTGTAAAGGGAAACCAACAAATTAAAAATGATTGCTTGAGATTCTCTGTTAATTCATGCTCAATATGGCCACACATTTCATTGGTTTTAAAGGCTCTTATATCTTCAATGGGAACCTTACACA
>JAZUMM010000217.1:0-1811 GCA_045603625.1 Acutalibacteraceae bacterium
TCATATGCCTGACAACGTTAAAGCTATTTCTGAAATAGGTAAAATTAAGGTTGACCAGGTTCTTATAGGCTCTTGCACAAACTCTTCACTTTTAGATATGATGAAGGTTGCAAAAATACTTAAGGGTAAAAAGGTTAACCCTAACGTAAGCCTTGGTATTGCTCCCGGCTCAAAGCAGGTTCTTAATATGCTCGCACTTAACGGTGCTCTTGCAGATATGATTGATGCCGGTGCACGTATTCTTGAAAGTGCTTGCGGTCCATGTATCGGTATGGGTCAGTCACCAAAATCTGCCGGTGTATCGCTCAGAACATTCAACCGTAACTTTGAAGGCAGAAGCGGTACTGCAGACGGTCAGGTTTACCTTGTAAGCCCTGAAACTGCAGCAGTATCTGCAATTACAGGTGTTCTTACAGATGCAACAACATGGAATGAAGATATTTCCGTTACACTTCCTAAATCATTTATTATTAACGATAATATGATTGAATTGCCTGCAGAAACAAAAGAAGAAGCAGATGCAGTTGAGGTTTATTACGGACCTAACATTAAACCATTCCCGAAGACTGCTCCTCTTTCAGATTCAATTGAGGCTACTGCAGTTCTTAAGGTTGAAGATAATATCACCACAGACCACATTATGCCTGCCGGTGCAAAAATTCTTCCTTACCGTTCAAACATCCCTTACCTTTCACAATTCTGTTTCCGTCAATGCGACGAAAAATTTGCAGAGCATTGTCAGGAAGCCGGCTCATGCATAATCATCGGTGGTGCAAACTACGGTCAGGGCTCATCACGTGAACACGCTGCCCTTGTTCCGTTATATTTAGGCGTAAAAGCAGTTATTACAAAATCATTTGCAAGAATTCACAAAGCAAACCTTGTTAACGCAAGTATTTTACCTCTTAACTTTGTTAACGCAGATGATTATGATAAAATATCTGTTGGTGATAAGCTCACTCTTCCTGCAATCAAAGCAGAGCTTAAGGCAGGCACACAAATCACTCTTAAAAACGAAACTAAAAATGAAGAATACAAGCTTATCTGCGATGTATCTGAACGTCAGGTAGACATTCTTACAGCAGGCGGATTACTTGATTACACAAAGGAGAATAACTAATGACAGAAGTACAGATTGAAAATGCCCTCAATAAATTCAAGCAATTACTTATTGAGCAGAATGCAAGAAACCAAAAAATCAAATCAACAAAGGAATTCAAGGATTTTAAAGCTCTTGACAAAATTGTTGTTGGTGTTTGCGGTGGCGACGGTATTGGCCCCATCATCACAAAAGAGGCTGCAAACGTTCTTAAGTTCATTCTTAAAGAGGATGTTGATGCAGGCAAAATTGAATTCAAATACATTGATGGTTTAACAATTGAAAACCGTGCAAAGGTTATGAAAGCAATTCCGGATGACGTTATGGAAGAGCTTAAGGCTTGCGACGTTATTCTTAAAGGACCTACAACAACTCCGCAACAGGGCGACGGTCTTCCGAACATTGAAAGCGCAAACGTTGCAATGAGAAAAGCCCTTGACTTATTCGCAAACGTAAGACCTGTTAAAATCCCTGAAGAAAACATTGACTGGACATTCTTCCGTGAAAACACAGAGGGCGCTTACGCTGTTGGTTCAAAAGGTGTAGACGTTGACGGTGAATTGGCAATGGACTTCGTTGTTACAACAACAGAAGGTACAGAGCGTATTGCAAAGCTTGCTTATGAATATGCAAGGAACAACAAAAAAGAACGTGTTTCTATTATTACAAAAGCAAACAATATAAAAACAACTGACGGTAAATTCCTCAACCT
>JAZUMM010000218.1:0-15866 GCA_045603625.1 Acutalibacteraceae bacterium
AACAGGCGAAAAAGCAACGGAAACAGTTGTTAACGAGGTATTTAAACACTTCTGTGTAGGTAAATAAAAAGATTCTGAACAAACAATACACTATATATAAAGCACTTTGTTTTTAAACAAAGTGCTTTGTTGTTTATCATGACAAAAAACATTCGCTTCCTTTGTTTATTCCTACAAATATAAAAATTTTTATATTTGTAATTTTCTAACATGTATAAGTGGACAGCAAAAAAATATCTTGAAGATTTTAAGAAATGAGAACGATGTACAAAACCTTAAAATGTAAATTTAATTGCGATATAATAAAATTAACCCAGTAACACACAGATTCGTACTCTGTCCTATGCCTGTGAAAAAATGATAACACATAGGACCCTCCTATGTATTAGTCCCCTGTATTATACACAGAAAAGCACTACCCCGCGAGGTAGTGCTACTGACATTATCAAGATATTATCCTATTTCAATCCACATTGCAGGGCGAATGGCCTCAGTATCGAGACTAACATCGTAACCATTCACGAAGACGTTACCGGCATCGCCGATACGGGCGGCACTGCGCTGACTGTTGCCAGGCGACCGCAGCCACCAAAAGCAGCAACCACACCTTTCAAAAGAACCGTTGGCAACTGCAAAATCCGTGGGAGAACATGCGACCTCTCCACTTGAATCAAAATATTCATTTACTTCTTCTATACTTAGCAGGAATATTTTATCCTGCGTATCATTACCGGCATCCGTACCATATATCCCATTATTCTGCGCCACAACCGTGGTGGTTTGGATTTTCTTCTGCTCATCTCTAGAGAAAGCGGAATTTATAAAATCATCATTGAGCCATTGACGGAGGGTGCAGGTCTCCCATGTAACATCTGTATATTCGGTATTGTATGGCTTACAATCAAGAGCATATTTACTTATTACCAAAGCCTTGCTATCCTGAATATCAAGTACAAGCCACTCGATTTCTTCCTTACCATTAGAGATATTGTTATCCTGCTCATATGATCCGAAAGTGATATATTTGCCTATCTCATTTTCTATAGACTCAGGTTCGCTTATAACGTTATCGTCAGAAGAAATCACATCTGTAGTTTTTTGAACATCCGGTATGACATCTTCATTATCTACAACATCATCCTTCCCACAAGCACACAAGGTAAAAACAAGTGTTAAAACCAAAATTAAACAAATTATCTTTTTCATAAAATCCTTCCCTTAAAAAATCATAAAAACTAACTTAATTATAAATAAATTTACAACATTTTCAATTGGCATTTAACACAAAAACACGGTGGATTTTTTGGTATCTGCAATTAATACTGAAATTAAGTTTCATATATGTAATACACACGATTTCTATTTTTTTCACCTTTTACAGAAAATTTTTATATTTATGTTCTTCTTAGTGTTAAATTGAAAACCCAACGCTTTTTTACTACGATAACTATATTGACAAAATTTTTCAACGAAACTAAAATATTATTAGTTTTTAATGATTAATAAAGCTAATACAGACAATTGAAACGAAATGAATTATATTCTTATTCAATAAAACACTCCGATTTCTTTTTGAAATCGGAGTGTTTTCATACACGTTTATATATTCACCATAATTGCATAGATTAATATTCACGGCCATCTTTTTTTGAGTCAGACCATTTAATTTATTCTTTATTTTCTGCTTCAAGAGCTTTTTTGCGCTCAAGCTTTTTCTTTCTTGCTTTGTAAGAGTTAAGCTCCTGCACGCAATCATCCGGCAAGTCGCAATCACCAACAGAAAGAATGTGTTTATTATAAAGACCTTTAAAGTTTGAACCGCCTGTTGTAAGAATCTTTTTCTTCTTTGCATATTTTGCAAAGGCGGTTTTTTCTTCTTCGCTCATTTCAGGTGTATAAATTTCAATACCGTCAAGACCTGCTTCAACAAGCTGGTCAAGAAGCTTGTCGTTTTTGCATTTTTGAGG
This sequence comes from Acutalibacteraceae bacterium, assembly GCA_045603625.1. Taxonomy (GTDB): domain Bacteria; phylum Bacillota; class Clostridia; order Oscillospirales; family Acutalibacteraceae; genus DTU089. The sequence continues at coordinate 1,968 of JAZUMM010000218.1, forward strand.
ATTTGCAAGTATTGCAATACCTCCTGCCTCGTGAATTGCCTCAAGTATTGAAAAAATATCTTCATACTCAGGCACGTGATTTATACTACCCTCTTTATCTTTAGAAAAAAGCTCCTCGTAAAGGTCACCGTAAATTCTGTCTGTAAAGCCGTTTTCTATAAGAGCCTGCATAATATGTACTTTAAAAATATTTGTTGAGCCTGAAGCACATTTTGCAACGAATTCAGGAGCAATCGGATATTTTTGCGCAGTTTTAAGCATCATAAAATGTGATGATTTTTTTCTTATTAAAGAACTGCGACGGCAAAGACCCTCAAGCCTGTCAGGAAAATCCGGTTTATAACAAAGCATATGAATTTCCTGGCCATTTGTTTTATCTGTGCCGGAAAGCTCAACTCCCGGAATAACTGTTACGCCATGTCTTTCACCAATAATTTTTCCTCTTACCGTGCCAGCAAGACAGTCGTGGTCTGTAATTGCAATTGTTTTTACCCCTCGTTTTTTAGCAAGCAAAATTAAATCTTCAATTCCTAAAGAACCGTTTGACAATCTTGTGTGGCAATGTAAATCCGCTGACAAAATAATCCTTCCTTCCATACTCCTCAAACAGAGAATTTATACATCCATATCTGACTTTTTTGGTATGCTATTATACAAAAATTGCGTTTTTATATGCATTTTAGCACACATACCCCGAATATATCGTAATACCAATATTTTACTACTTTAACAAAAAAATTGCAAGCGGATTTTTGTATTTTAATACGAAATTTTGGTATAATTTTTGTTGTATATTCATACTATATATGTTTGATTTTTTGCTTAGTGTATGATATTATCTTATTATGAGTAATTTTGTTTATGTAGCCCTCAGCGGCGGTGTTGATTCTGCAGCAGCAGCAATAATATTAAAGGAGCGCGGTTACAATGTCCGCGGTGTTATTTTGCGCCTTAAGCCCGGCAATGAAGCTGACGGCGACATTGCAGATGCTCAAAGCGTTGCAGATGCACTTAATATACCTTTAGATATTCTTGATGAAAGAGAAAGCTTTAAATCAATAACCAACTATTTTTGCAATTCTTATCTGCAGGGTCTTACACCTAATCCGTGTGTGCTTTGTAACCCTACAATAAAATTCGGCAAGCTTATAAAACATGCCAAAGATAACGGCGCAGATTTTCTTGCAACCGGTCACTACTCTGATATTGTAGAAAGCAACGGCACTTTTTATATAAAGCGCAATCCTACGGGAAAGGACCAGAGTTATTTTTTATGCGGTCTTACTCAGGAAATTTTATCCAACGTCCGATTTCCTTTAAGCGACCTTTCAAAAGAGCGTATACGCGAAATTGTTGCAGAGAATAATATTCCCATAGCACAAAAAAAGGATAGTCAGGAGGTTTGCTTTATTCCTGATAACGATTATATATCCTTTATTGAAAAGCAAATGAAGCCAAATGCACTGCCCGGAAATTTTCTTTCCACAAGCGGTGAAAAGCTGGGCACACACTCAGGACTTTACAAATATACGGTAGGTCAACGCAAGGGTCTGGGCGCTTTCGGTAAGCCTATGTACGTAATTTCTATTAACCCTGAAACAAATTCAGTTATCATTGGCGACAATGCCGAGCTTTTTAAAACTGAAATTTATGTTAATAATCTGAACTTTCTTGATGGCAAGAAACCAACTGAAGATTTTAATTGCCAGGTAAAAATACGTTGTGCCGCAAAGCCTGCCGAAGCAGTTTTCACACCCACAGAAAACGGTGGCACAATCACATTTTCAGAGCCACAAAGAGCAGCAGCGCCGGGTCAAACAGCGGCAATTTATGTAAATGATATTCTTTTAGGCGGAGGAACAATATGCAATCCTTAAAAAAACTGTATAAAATAGGCATTGGTCCATCAAGCTCACACACAATGGGGCCTCAATATGCTGCAGAATATGTTAACGAAAAGTATCCGGATGCTTCCTTTGTAAAGGTTATTCTTTACGGCTCCTTAGCCCTTACAGGTGAAGGTCACGGCACACATACTGCCCTTTCCTCTACCCTTAATGCAAAAAACGAAATCGTTTTTAATACAGAAGAAGAAAATTTACCTCACCCCAATACTCTTGATTTTCTAATATACAATAGCGAAATGCAGATTGTTGATACCGTTCGCGCAATGAGTATTGGCGGTGGCGAAATACGAATTGAAGGCCAGCCTTCAGTTACAGCTCCAGAGGTTTACCCGCAAAAGAACTTTGAGGAAATAAAAGATTATTGCCTTATGAATCACCTTAAATTAAGCGACTACGTTGCAAAATATGAAGGTGAAGAAATTTTTCCCTTTTTAAAAACAATCTGGGAAAGAATGAAGCTTACTGTAAGAGAAGGTCTTGCTCAGGAAGGCACTTTACCCGGTGGACTTGAGGTAGAAAGAAAAGCAAAGTTTCTTTATGCTCAACGCCATATGGATGAAACTCCCGAAACAAGAGAAAACCGTCTTGTTTGTGCGTACGCCTTTGCAGCAAGCGAACAAAATGCCGGCGGCGGCGTTATTACAACTGCGCCTACCTGTGGTGCATCAGGCGTTTTGCCTGCAGTTCTTTACTATATGCAGGAGAAAAAAGGCTTCACAGATTTTGAAATATGCAAAGCTCTTGCGGCAGCAGGCGTTATTGGTAACGTCGTTAAGCAAAACGCATCCATAAGCGGTGCAGAAGCAGGGTGCCAGGCAGAAATCGGTACTGCCTGCTGTATGGCAGCAGCCGCACTTGCAGAGCTTCACTTTATGGACCTTGACCAGATAGAATATGCCGCAGAAAATGCTATGGAGCATTATCTGGGTCTTACCTGTGACCCTGTTTGCGGTCTTGTGCAAATCCCTTGTATTGAGCGTAATGCAGTTGCCGCAATGAGAGCAATAAATGCTCTTTCCCTTGCAAACTTCCTTACATCTACAAGAAAGGTTAAGTTTGATACGGTTGTACACACAATGTACCAGACAGGTAAAGACTTAATGCATAAATACAGAGAAACAAGTGAAGGCGGTCTTGCCCTTCACTATGAAGCATAAAGGAGATGATTTTTTGGCTAAAGAAAAACTTAAAAATCAAGCTGAAGTAAACCAGCATCCTAACAAAATAGGTGCAAAAGATATTGCAGGTTACACCATTGCCGAAGCAGGTAATATGTTTAACCTTACCTACATAACAAGCTACCTTAAGGTTTTTATGACCGACGTTTTAAAAATTGCACCGAAGCTTGTAGGTTATATGTTTATCATCACTCGTCTTTGGGACGTTGTTAATGACCCTCTTTGGGGAGCAGTTGTTTCAAAACGCAAAGCAGGTAAAGACGGTAAATACCGCCAATACTTAAGACTTGTTGCAGTACCTCTCGGTATTTCTACAATTATTTGCTTTATTCCTTTTGGTGACCCTGATTCAATTTTTTATAACGAAACTCTTGCAGGCAAGCCAATGCTCCTTTTTGCTCTTGCTATTGTACTGTACCTCATTTACTGTACAATGTATACTGCCATGAACATTCCTTTCGGCTCACTTGCTTCTGTTATTACAGATGATCCTAAGGGCAGAACACTTCTTTCAACCGCACGTTCAGTTGGTAGCGGTGTTGGTGGTGCAGTTGTTCTTCTTATTGCTCCTATGTTCATTTTCGTAGGTACGGGCGAGCTTGATGCCCAGACCGGCAAGGAAATTGAAATTGCCGATGGAACAAGAATGCTTACATATGCACTCTTAATGGGCGTATTTTCCATTATTGCGTACCTTGTTGGTCACAGAATGGTTAAAGAACGTGTACCTTCAATTGAGGAAGAAAGTGTTAACCTTAAATCAGTTTACAAGGGTCTTTTTAAATCAAGACCGTTTGTTATGCTTACACTTTCAGGCGTTCTTATTTCAGGACAGCTTCAATTCGGCTCATATAACACCTACCTTTACAAAAACTATTTTACTGATACAGGCTTGGGTATTATCGGTACAATTTGTACTTATTTACCTATGGCGGTACTTATTCTTTTCACTCCGAAACTTGCCGCTAAATTCGGTAAAAAAGAGCTTTGCGGAAGAATGTCTATAATTTCTGCTATAACCTCTGTTTTCCTTTTTGTTACTGCAAACAACGAAAGCTTTATACAATGGATTAACCCCGAACAAGGCATTTACCCTGCATGGCTTTATATGCTTTGCCTTCTTCTTATCGGCTTCGGTTATACATTTGTAAGCCTTACCTGTTGGGCAGTTGTTATGGACGTTATTGACTACCAGGAATATAAAACAGGTATCAGAAACGAAAGTGCTGTTTACTCTGCATATACCTTCGGCAGACAGCTCGGTCAAGCCATTGCAGATGCAGGCGGTCTTTTCCTTCTTCAATGGGCAAGATACGATAGCCTTAGCGCAGGTAACGGATTTATTACAGAAAACGATACAAGTAAAAAGATTATGTTTATTTGTACAGTAATTCCTGCTATCGTTTATACAAGTGTGTGGCTCATTTTCAAATTCGGCTACCCTCTCACAAAAGAAAAGATGGAGCCAATTTATGAATCATTACGTAAAAAACACGAAAGTGAAGCAAATTAATTATCCTTTATATTACACAAGGTTTTCATAAAAGAAAGCCTTGTGTTTTTTTGTTTTTTTCTACATTCGGGCTTTAAAATGTTCAGTAATTCACTTGTTTTAGAATATGTGTTCTGTTATACTATACTATGTATAATTATAATAATTATAATTAATAAAAACGATGTAACTATATACTTTTCATATACAAAACAAACGAGGTAGAAAAATGTCTTATATTTTTAAAGGCTGTTCAAAAAAAATAATTTCACTGTTGTTGGTAGTTGTAAGCATTTTTTCGCTTACGGCTCTTTCAGGCTGTACAGAAAAAGAGCCCGAAGCAATACTGAGCTTAAATGATGTAAAAATAAGCAACGACGTGTTTGTTTACTTTCTTGATTTAACAATTGCAGAGCTTGGCACAAAAGCATCACCAACTGTTTTAAAAGAAAAAGCAATTGAAAAGGTTGCCACATATTTTAAAACAAATTCACTTGCCAACGCTCACGGAATAACACTTTCTATTGCAGAAAAAACGTCAGTTTCTGAAAAGGTAAACGGATACTGGTCAACATACGACAGTTATTACGAAAAAATCGGCGTAACAAAAGAAACTCTTACAAAAGTGTTTACTGCCGATGCTTTCAGAGAAAAGCTTACCTTAACGTATTTCGGCACAAATGGTACCGAAGAAATTCCACTTGCACGTATTTATGCGTATTTCCTTTCAAACTACGTGCTTTTTCAATCAATTACAGGTTATTTTACAGAAACTGACGTTGCAGGCGAAACAATAAGACTTCCGCAAAATGAAATCGAAGCCCTTGTTATTCGTTTTCAAAGTATGGCAGACGTTGTAAACTCAGGTGAAAAAACTATGGAGGAAGCCGCCGATTACCTTGCAGAAGCAGGTATGCAAAGCTCCGTTCAAACAGTTATTCTTCATAAAGATGATACATCGTACCCTGAAGGTTTTTTTGATAAAATACAATCAATTGACAGTCGCTATGCCGCAATTATAGCTTCAAACGACTACATTTTTCTTGTTGTAAAAGCAGAGGCAGACGTTAACAGTACTTTTTTCAAAAGCAAAAAAACAGAAATTATACAACTCCTTGCAGGTGACGGTATTGACCCCATAATTGAAGGTGCATACAAAATAGAAAACAAAGTTTCCTCAGTTGCCTATAACGATTATCTTCAGCTTGTTTTAAATGCCAAAGGAGAATGATTATGAACTCTGTAATTGAAAATATTTTATCAAGGCAGACTATTCGCGAATATACCGAAAAACAAGTGCCTGATGATTTACTTAACACAATTCTTGATTGTGCAATCCGTGCACCAAGCGGCAGAAACTCTCAGCCTTGCCATTTACGTGTTTTGCAAAGCAGAAGCTTACTTGATGAAATGAACACAGATTTTAAAAATATTGTAGGTTGGGATACACCTGCATACACAGGCTGGGACAAGCGTCCGGTTTACCATAATGCTCCCACCTTTATTTTCATTTTTGCTGAAAACAAAGATGGTATGTCCGGTGGTCTTATGGCAGAGAATATTGCTCTTGCAGCACACGGTCTCGGCCTCGGCTCGTGTATGGTCGCTTCTCTTGGTGCCCTTTTTGAAAATGAAGACGGCGCAAAAAAATGGAAAGAGATTCTTGATATTCCTCAGCATTGGAATTTTATTCTTGGTATGTCCCTTGGCTACCCTAACGAAAAACCGCCATTCAAAGAAAGAGAAGACGGTCACATTAAATTTATAAAATAACGTAGGTTTTTAGTATGAAATTTTTAGCAGATAATTATGACGTTGCCGTTATTGGCGCAGGTCACGCAGGCATAGAAGCGGCTCTTGCAAGTGCAAGGCTTGGTGCTTCAACTGTTGTTTTTACAGTTAATCTTGACTGGATTGGTAATATGGCTTGTAACCCCTCAATCGGCGGTACGTCAAAAGGTCACCTTGTGCGTGAAATAGATGCCCTCGGTGGTGAAATGGGCAAGGCGGCAGACAAAACGCTCATTCAAAGCCGTATTCTTAATTTAGGTAAGGGTCCTGCCGTACATTCTCTGAGAGCGCAAATAGACAGGCGCGATTATACTCAATATATGAAGCATTGCCTTGAATGTACCGATAACCTTGATATGAAGCAAGCAGAAATTGTTTCTTTAAAGAAAAATGATGATGGCCTTTGGGAAATGGAAACTCAGCTTGAAGCAGTTTACACTGCAAAATGTGTAATCGTTGCCACAGGCACCTTCCTTAAAGGTAAGGTTTTTGTTGGGGACGTTTCCTACGAAAGCGGTCCTGACGGAATGTTTCCGTCAAATGACCTTTCTCAATCACTTCTTGATTTAGGTGTACCTCTTCGCAGATTTAAAACGGGTACGCCACCACGAGTTAACAAAAGAACAGTTGACTTTTCACAGCTTGAAGAACAAGTTGGAGATGAAGAAATTACACCGTTTTCTTTTGAAACTCCGGAAGGCGTGTTAGAAAACAAAGCAATTTGCCACATTACATATACAAATGCAGATACAAAACAGGTTATTCTTGATAATCTGCATCGCTCACCTCTTTATTCAAAAAAAATTGAAGGTGTTGGTCCACGTTACTGCCCCAGTATCGAAGATAAAATCGTGCGTTTTGCAGAAAAAGGCAGACATCAGGTGTTTATTGAGCCTTGCGGACTTAATACAGAGGAAATGTATCTTCAGGGGCTTTCATCCTCCTTACCTGAGGACATTCAATTAAAAATTCTTCACAGCATAAAGGGTCTTGAAAATGCAAAGGTTATGCGTACTGCCTACGCCATAGAATATGATTGTGTTGACCCGCTGGCACTTAAATCAACTCTTGAATTCACAGACCTTCCCGGTCTTTACGGTGCAGGCCAGTTCAACGGCTCCTCCGGTTATGAGGAGGCAGCGGCACAAGGTCTTATTGCAGGTATAAATGCAGCAAGACGCGTTCAAAATAAAGAGCCTTTTACCCTTGACAGAAGTACAAGCTACATAGGAACACTTATTGATGACCTTGTTACAAAGGGTTGCCGTGACCCGTACAGAATGATGACCTCCAGAAGCGAATACCGCCTTATTTTAAGAGAAGATAATGCTCATTTAAGGCTTACGGAATTAGGCTACCAAATCGGTCTTATAAGCGAAGAGCGTTACCAAAAGCTTCAGGATAAAATCAGACTTATTGAAGAAGAAACACAAAGAATTGAAAAAGTGAGCATCGCTCCGTCTGAGGAGCTTAACAAAATACTTGAAGAAGCCGGCACCGCACCTCTTGTTACAGGTTGCCGTATGTCTGAGCTTTTAAAGCGTCCTCAGCTTTCTTATAAGCTTCTCGCTCCCTTTGATAAAAACAGACCCGAGCTTTCAAAAGAAATTTTTGAACAGGTTGAAATCAACTTAAAATATGCCGGCTATATAAAACGTCAGCTGGCTCAGGTGCAAGAGCTTAAACGCCTTGAGGTCAAAAAAATCCCTGAGGATATTGACTATTCAAAAATTACTAATCTTCGTCTTGAAGCAATTGAAAAGCTAAAAAAAATCAGACCGGAAACTATTGGTCAGGCTTCAAGAATAAGCGGTGTTTCACCTGCCGATATTGCAGTTTTACTCATCTATTTAAGATAAACAAGGAGATTTATTTATGATTCCGAGAAATGAACATCCAAACCCTAATTTTTACAGAAATGATTACATAATCCTTAACGGTGAATGGGATTTTGATTTTGATTTTGGTAACAGCGGTATTGACCGCAAGCTTTACAAGGCAGATACTGTTTTTTCTAAAAAAATCAACGTGCCCTTCTGCCCTGAAAGTGAGCTTTCAGGTATTGGCTACAAGGATTTTATTCCTGCAGTATGGTACCAAAAAAAGATTACTCTTTCCTCAGAGCAGATTGAGAAAGGCAAAGCCTTCATCGTTTTCGGTGCAGTTGATTTTCACGCAAGAGTTTATGTAAACGGTGAATTTGCAGGTGAACACTTCGGTGGCTACACAACCTTCAGAATTGATGCTACCCCTTATGTTAAAGAAGGCGAAAACGTAATTACCGTTTATGCAGAGGATGACACTCGCAGTCCTCTTCAAGCAAGAGGTAAGCAAAGCGAGCTTTATTATTCACATAGCTGTGATTACACTCGCACAACAGGTATCTGGCAAACAGTTTATATGGAATTTATGCCCACAAGCTATATTAAGGGCTTTAAGGTTTTTTCTAATATTGATAACGGCACGTTTACAATCACCGCAGACCTTGAGGGCAAAGGTACATTTTCTGTTAAGGCTTTGTGGAATGAAAAAGAGGTTGGTGCCGCTTCTTGTGAGGTTTACGGCAATACTGCAACACTTACCGTCAACCTTTCAGAAAAGCACTTGTGGGAAATTGGTAAAGGCGGTCTTTATAATCTTGTACTTTCCTTTGCAAATGACGTTGTTACGTCATTTGCAGGTCTGCGTGAGGTTAAGCTTTGCGACGGCGGTATAAGAATTAACGGTAAAATGATTTTCCAACGTCTTATTCTTGACCAAGGCTTTTACCCCGACGGAATATATACCGCACCATCAAAAGAAGCTCTTAAAAAAGATATTCTTCTTTCAATGGATGCAGGCTTTAACGGTGCACGCCTTCACCAGAAAATTTTTGAACCGCTTTTCTTACATTACTGCGATGAATTAGGTTACATTGTCTGGGGAGAGCACGGTAACTGGGGTGCAGACCACACAAGCTTTGAATCCCTGAGATATTTCCTTCTTGAAATTGAGGAAGAAATTGAAAGAGACTTTAACCATCCTGCTCTTATCGGTTGGTGCCCTTATAATGAAACCTGGGATATTGACTGCAGAAAGCAGGACGATGATATTTTAAAAATCGTATACAGAACAATTAAAAGCATAGATAAAACTCGACCTTGTATTGATACAAGCGGTAACTTCCACGTTGAAACAGATATTTTTGACGTTCACGATTATGAACAAGATTATAAGCTCTTTAAAGAGCATTACGATGAGCTTGTTTCAAAAAATGTTCTTTTTGATAACCATACACACCGCCAGACCTGGAAGGGCGAGCCTGTGTTTATGAGTGAATATGGCGGAATCAGAGTTGAATTACGAGAATTTGACGAAAACGACAGAGAAAAAGCCTGGGGCTACGGTAATGCCGCTACCTCTCTTGAAGAATTCTACGAGAGATACGACGGTCTCACAACTGCCCTTCTTGATAATCCGAAAATGCTGGGCTTCTGCTACACTCAGCTTACAGACGTTGAGCAGGAATTAAACGGTATTTATAATTACGACCGTTCTGCAAAATTTGATTCTGCTATTCTTCGCAAAATCAATACAAAAAAAGCGGCTATTGAGGATTAATTATGGAAACAAATAAACCTTTAAACAACTCAGATTCTCTTTCTGAGAAAGAAACGTGCTCTTCCTTTAACAACGTTAACGGAGCTGCTTGTGAATGTAATGAAAAGCAAATTGCTTCATCTGCACAGTCACAAAATCCTGTTATATCACAACCAAAACAAAAAAAGAATCGTAAAAAAGCTCTTATTGCTCTTATATCCATCGCTGTAATAATTGTTTTCTTATTATTAATTTTTATAATTGCATCATTTGTTAAAGATAAAAATACAGATAACACTCCCTATACTCCCCCTATTGAGGATGAAACAATAGAACTTATACAGGGAGAAGACCCATTTGTTGAAGGTGAAATTAAAAGTACACCAATTTCTCTTTCTGATGAATCATTAACAGAATTTGAAAGCTATCTGAGCACAGTCAAGCCCGCGTACGAATACTCAGATTTATATGCAATTGATGAAAATCTTGAATTGTATAAAAACAACGTATCGCCCGTTAAAAAGCATGCTCACAATGTGCGTAAAGACGGAAAGCTTGATTCAACTAAGCTTTATAACCTTGTGCTAAATAATAACAAGGCGTTTTTAGAGGATGAGGATACCCTTTCCAATATGTACAAAACGCCATCAAATGACGACATTAAATTATACTGTGATGCAATTTGCAAGGTGTTAACTCTTTATGAAAAGAATTACCCCGAAATTGATATGGACAGAGTTTGCTGTAACTTGTATGATTTAAAAATCCTTTACCCAATATCAAATCTTTCCCTTGCATCTGTTGATGCCGATAATATTTTTTACTTCAGCGAAGAGCAAATTGAAAATGCAAAGCTCCTTCTTGACACCGAAGACCCCTTCAAAACAACCTTTTACCATGAAATGGTGCATTTATGCCAGATTTCATGTGATTGTTATAACACCGATAATTTATTCTGGCGTCAGGGAATAAATGCAGACTTTGACGTTACTGACCAGCCCGACGCTTTGTGCTGGTATTGGTTTACCGAAGCCTCTGCTGAAATGACAATGGCAAATACCATTGATGAATCATACACAACCTATAAATCATATATCGGATATGCTAATTCAGTTGCATACGTTACCTTACTGCAAGATGATGTTGAATACCGGGATATTTTAACACTTTCCTTTTCTAACGATATTAATGATTTGTATAAAATCTTTGATGTGCAGACTGAAGAGGAAAAACTGGAAATAATTAAAATGATGTATTCCATTGAGATTTTGCAAACACAACCAGCAGAGTTTGACTATGCCTACGAGAAAAAATACGGCAAACCTCTTAACCGCGATGACGAGGCTGAAGACAGAAATTTTGCCATTGATATTAAGGACGATGCTCTTTTATCCTTAACAAAAATATTTTACAGGAATCTTGCTCGTCAGGTAAATAACGGAGACGTAACTCTTGAGGATGCTCTTTATCTTATAAGAATATGGGAAGCCAAGCTGGGGTACCATACCGCTTGTGAGGTATACGGCTATGTTGCAAGGTTTGAAGATTTCTATTCAGATTACCTCGAAATACAGGAGAAATTCTTTACGCTCCTTGGTAAAGATAATGAATTATCTGCAGATGAATTAAATGTTCTGTTAGAAAATTATTCTATTAATATTCAGCAAGGAGCTGTAAAAAAATCACCAAACTGTGATTTAAAATTCTTTACAGAAGCAGAAAAAAATGCGGTAAAGGATTTTATAACATATTACTATGCAACCGGCTACCCAAATATAAAAGGTTGCCTTGAGTGGTCAAACGAGGCACAAACGGCAATTGATGCCCACTACAACAAAACCCCTGAAGCTCAGACGGCAACTTCTTCTACACAAGAGGCTTCATCAACAGATGAAGTAAGTATATCGATTGACGGGGAACAATAAAAAAAGTCTGTAAAAAACTTTCGTTTTTTACATACTTTTTATTAAATGATTTTTTAAATATATGTTCGCTCCAATGAAGCTTTATAATACAACGCTGTATGAAGATACTGCGAGCAGATTAAAACAAGTTATTCGCCAAATATCAAGATTTATTTTATTATCTTTTCGCCATCAAATATTATTATTCCATGTCCATGACCTGTTTTATTGCCGTCAAGAACAAATTTTTTGAATGCTCTTCTCATTGATGTGTCTTCAGGCCATTTTTTCGGATTGCGGTAGCCCCATTTTGCAAAAATACGCCAAGCATCGTTAAACTTTGCACGAGGTTCGCTACTAACAATTTCAAAATCGTTAATAAATTTTACTGTGTTGGAATTTTCAGGAAGGAAGGTTTTGTATTCATCATAAATGAGCCATGAGCCACATTCAAATACCATTAAGCCGTCGTCTCTTCTCTGGTCCTTGAAGAATTCGTATGCACGCTTATATGAGTCAAGACGAACCTCATCGGTAAGCGGTACACCTGATGATGGAATGTGGAAGCCCACTGTTTTGTCACCCTTTTTAACTGTAACTCCTGAAGAAGATGTATAATCATCTCCACCCCAGGTTGTGTACTCAAACTGGAATCTGCCAAGAGCAAAACGGTTAAGACAAATAAAGCCTGAGTTCCAGCCTGCTACAAAGGTACCATAGCACTCTTTACATTCAACACATTCTTTAAATTTATATTTAAGGTCCATTACGGAATCCCAATAAATATCTTCTGAAATCCCTTTTTCTTTATATCTTGCAAGAACATCTTCTGTAAGACTGAGAAGAAAAACCATATGAAGTGCATAATTCTTTATATTGTAAAGAATTGCAAGCTTGTTAAGCTTATTTAATGCTTCATCAAGTCTGCCGTGCTCGTGAGCAAGAACCATATTTTTTGCTTGTTCAAATCTTGAAGAAAAGAACTCGCTTTTTTCTATTTTTATTGCAATTTTTTCAAAAAGCTCAACTGCTTCTTTAGGAAACTCCAATCTTTTCTCTGCTTCTTTAAAATGATCTGTTAAAACTTTCATACTTTGTACCCCTTTTAAAGTAAATGCACCAAAATTTTTTTGAATACATATACTATTATAGTTTTTATCAGTTTTTAAGGCTGTTAAGCGGTGCCGGAATTCTGCCTCCGCGATTAATGAAATCAACACTGCCTTCATTGTGAACAGGCATTACGGGTGCAGTACCCAAAAGTCCGCCCATTTCTATGGAATCACCAACTGTTTTGCCCGGAGCAGGAATAATTCTGACTGCAGTTGTTTTGTTGTTAATCATACCTATTGCGGCTTCATCGGCAATAATTGCAGAAATTGTTTCTGCAGAGGTATCACCCGGCACGGCAATCATATCAAGACCAACAGAGCAAACACAGGTCATTGCCTCTAATTTATCAAGAGTAAGCACACCTTTCTCTGCAGCTGCAATCATACCCTCATCCTCAGATACAGGAATAAATGCACCTGAAAGGCCACCAACATGGGAGGATGCCATAACGCCGCCTTTTTTAACGGCATCGTTAAGCATAGCAAGAGCAGCAGTTGTACCGTGAGTTCCGCAAACCTCCACACCGATTTCTTCAAGAATACGGGCAACAGAGTCACCTGTTGCAGGAGTAGGAGCAAGGCTAAGGTCAACAATACCAAACTCTGCGCCTAACCTTTTTGATGCCTCACTTGCCATAAGCTGACCCATTCTTGTAATTTTAAAAGCAGTCTTTTTAATTGTTTCTGCAACAACGTCAAAGGACTGACCTTTTACATCCTTAAGAGCATTGTACACAACGCCCGGACCTGAAACGCCAACGTTAATTGCACATTCAGGCTCACCAACACCGTGAAACGCACCTGCCATAAAAGGATTATCTTCAACAGCGTTTGCAAAAACCACAAGTTTTGCACAACCAAACCCATCGGATTTCGCAGTGAGAGTGGCTGTTTCTTTAATAACTTCACCCATTGTTTTTACAGCATCCATGTTTA
>JAZUMM010000219.1:0-6683 GCA_045603625.1 Acutalibacteraceae bacterium
CTTTTCTTTTTCTTTTGCTTTAGCTTTTTCTTTTGCTTTACCCTTTAACCTACGTGTTGTATCCGGCTTAAAGCGATAAATGATACAAATAATTGTATAAGCTGCAAAAACAAAGCACTCAAACGGATTGCACACGCAACAAAAACCGAAAAAGCATCCCGTAAGCAAGTACAAAGCAATACTGTCTTTTACTTTGATTTTCAGAAGCATAACGGTTAAAAGAAGTAAAAATAATGCAAGTAAAGAATGATAATTAGCACTCATAAACCTGAGTGGCACCTGACTGTAAAACATTACAACTGCAGGAACAGCCCACATTTTATACTTTCTGAAAAATATATAAATGTAAACAGAAACTGATGTATGAATTACAAGATAAAAATATCTTAAAAATAAAATAATACCCTCAGTTGAACCTTTAATTGCCACAAACAAACGCACAGGTAAATATAAAAACAAGGATGAAAACTGTGTTACGTGCCACTCATCACTTACAAGACTATCACCGTTTATAAGCCTTAACGGTATTGTAGGATAAAAGGATTCATCTGCAAAATGGTCCGGACCGTAAATACAGGATAAATGCAATGCAAGACACGCAAGCATTGCAATAATGAAAAAGTAATCGTATTTTTGTAATTTTTTAATCATACTCTATATACCCTTTAAAATTTTATATAAATAAGACCCACAAGAGTCAAAGCATACAAAAGAATAAGTATTAATAAAAACTTATTTTCAAAAACAATATCTACAGGGTCATCTGACTCGCTTCTTTCAACAGATAAGCTATATGATATACAAATAAGAATAATAAACGGTATGGTATAAATTAATTTGTTACTTCCAAAGCTTGCAATTGTAGATGCATCAACACACCACAAGGAATAAAAAACTATGGCAAGCGCTGAGCAAACATACATATTCTTATCTAAAAAATCATAGCTGTAAAAGGATAAAACTGAACGTATATCTTTATCACCCGAAAGCTTAATTTCGTTCCTTCTTTTACCAAGTCCCATATAAAATGAAATTGCAAGAACAGTTAAATAAAGCCAATTTGAAACAAAAACATCTATTATTTTTGCGCCGTAAAAAACTCTAATTAAAAAACCGCTGACAAGAATTACAATATCAAGTAAAGGTACGTGCTTAAGCTTAACACTATATAAAACATTAAGAATAAGATAAGAGAAAATAAGAAGCCAGGGCACTAAAGAAAAGCCACATGCAAAATAGTTTGCCAAAAAGCTGATTACAACCAAAAAGCATAAAACGACTATTGCTTTTTTTACAGAAACATCACCGCTTGCAATGGGACGCTTGCATTTTTGAGGATGAAGTGCATCATTTTTACGGTCACACAAATCATTGAATATGTATACTGCCGAAGACAGTGCACAAAAAGAAACAACGCAAAAAAACACCGATGGTAAAACAGAAAAATTAAATAAATTTTTGCTGAATACAAGCGGAAGTAATATCAAAAGATTTTTAATGTAATTTTTTACGCGTAAAAGCTTTAGATTTTTTTTCATCATTCAAATACCTAACCTGATTAAAAACAAAAAAATTTCGGCATCATAAACATAGTTATGATACCGAAAATACCTTTAAAATCTATTGAATTTAAATTGAAGATTTATTGAATGATAATTAAACTCAATAAAACTTATAGCTTTTATTTATTGGAATAAGCACCTGAAATTCTACCTTACCGTTATAACACAACACGTTAATTTTACCCTTATGAGAATCAACAATATTTTTTGCAATTGCAAGACCAAGACCATAATGTGCACATTCAGAATTATGTGATTTATCCAAACGATAAAATCTTTCAAAAATCTTCTCCTGTGCACTTTTGGAAATAGCTTCACCGCTATTAATAACACGAAGCCTTGCGTAACCCAAAAATTCTTTCTTTAAGAGCACTTCTATTTCTGAAGATTTTTTATTGCAATGCTCAATAGCGTTATCAACCAAAACAGAAATCACGTGTTTTAACTGCTCACTGTCACCATAAACATTCACGTCGGATTGCAATTTGCTTACAATAGTCAATCCTTTTTCGTAAGCAATGCTCTCGAAGGGCAATATTTCGCCTTCAACAAGCTGGGTGAAATTAAGCTGCTCCATTTCCGGCTTAACAGCCTCTGAACGAGACAAGTCAAGCAGATGTCCGATTAATAATCCCATGCGTTCATTTTCATATTGTATATTTGAAAGCCATTGGTTTTTACCTATATTACGTTCTAATATTTCAGCATTGGCACTAATTACAGAAACAGGCGTTTTAAGCTCATGACCGGCGTTGGAAACAAACTGCTTTTGATACTTATAGTTCTTTTCAAGGGGACGAACAACCATATTTGAAATAAATAATGATAAAAGTATACAAAAAGCAAAGGTACCTAAATTATACATCCAGAAATAATGCAAAAACGTACTATACCGTTCATTAATTACCGCATTATCCATAAAAACAACAAGGTCATAAGTACCTTTGTCAATAAAATAATAAATCAAACTGCCGGAAACGCCAACCTCTTTATCTGAACTGATAATTTCTTTTGCAAGCTGCTCAAGCTCTTCGTTACTGTGAACCGCAGGCTTATCATTCATTGTTTCAAAGGTTGTGCCATCTCGTGAAAAAGCAACGGTATAAAAGGTTGTTAATTCATACTCCGGTTTATCGGATATATCTGATTTGTTTCCTGGATTTTCGTCATCGGCAAAGCTTTGAGAAATATACAAATGGGCATACTCTTTAAGATATGCGTAATTTTGTTTTGCTATACTCTGAACGTATGAAGTATAAATAAAAAACATAGTTCCTGACCATATAAGAATTATAATGGTCATTAAAGAAAAGAAAATTTTAATTTTCGTTTTTCTGAACATTCAAATACCTCAATTCATAACCAATTCCACGAACAGACTTAATTTCTGTTTTTGAACCAATAAATGAAAGCTTTTTGCGAGTAAATGACATATAAACTTCAACATTATTATATTCAGACTCGTTATTAAAGCCCCAGATTTTTGCTGCAATCTGTTCACGAGTAACAATCTGACTGGAATTTGAAATTAAATATTCAAGTATTTTAAACTCCTTTTCACTAAGCCTTACAACCTGATTATTGTTAACACAACACAAGTTAAGCATCTTAGAATCAAGAGTGATATCGCCAAAGGAAAGCACGCCGTCTGTAACACCGTTACAACGCCTTGTTAAAGCACGCAACCTGGCAAGAAGCTCTTTTGTCATAAAAGGTTTTGTAATATAGTCATCGGCACCGCAATCCAGCCCCTTAACCTTATCATCAAGGTCGGTTTTGGCTGTTAGCATCAATATTGGAACCTTATTGCCGTCAGCTCTGATACTTTTTGCAATTTCATAACCATCCATACCCGGCAACATAACATCTAAAACAACAACGTCATAAACACCGCTTTTTATAGCCTCAAGGCCATCAATACCATCAAGGCAAAAATCAACGTCATATTTCTCCTGACGAAGAATTTCACACAATGCTTGCACCATTCTCTCCTGGTCTTCTACAAGTCAAAGCTTCATATAACCACCTCAACCAAAAATAATTATAACATATAATTATACTGTTTTCAATTAAATAGATATAAGAATAGAGTATGTTTAATAAATTTTTAATTGTAGTAATATATATTTCTTCCGCAAACCGAAGTTTGCTCCCTCCCGGTTCGAATCCCTTATTATCATACTAAAAGAAAAAAGCACCCTCTTGGGTGCTTTCTTCTTTTGGCAGCGGGATAGGGATTCGAACCCCAACAAACAGAGTCAGAGTCTGTCGTGCTACCGTTACACTATCCCGCTAGGAACGTTAGATATTATACTATCACTTTTTGCGAAAGTCAAGATAATTTATTAAAAAATATTTAATATTTTATTTCTTTTATTGTTTTATTCAAAAAAAATGATATTATATACTTATTAATTTCATACAAGAAGTGGTAAATGTGAAAAGAAGTAATGCAGAACAATACAAATTTATGACAGAAACACCTATACCCAAGCTTATTATTAAGCTCGGCATTCCTACGACTATCAGTATGCTTGTAACAAACATTTACAATATGGCTGATACTTATTTTGTAGGAACGCTGGGTACAAGCGCAAGCGGTGCTGTTGGTGTAGTTTTCGGGTTAATGTCTATAATTCAGGCATTCGGCTTTACCCTCGGTCACGGTGCAGGCAGTATAATTTCAAGAAAGCTGGGAGCAAGAGAGCAAAAGGATGCTGACCTTGTTGCAAGCGCATCGTTTTTTACATCTTTAATTGTAGGCTTACTTTTCACCATTATCGGTCTTATTTTTATTGAACCGCTTTTACGTTTACTCGGCAGTACAGATACAATTCTGCCTTATGCTAAGGATTACGCCATATGGATACTCATCGCGGCACCACTTATGATGGCAAGCTTTGTTCTTAATAACATACTAAGGTACGAGGGCAAAGCCGCACTTGCAATGATTGGTTTAACAACGGGCGGTTTACTTAATATTTTCGGTGACTGGTTATTTGTTACAAAACTCAATATAGGAATTACAGGTGCTGCAATTGCAACGGCAATTTCTCAATTAATCAGTTTTTTGATTCTTCTCTCCATGTTTTTACGCAAAAAAACACAATCAAGGCTTTCTGTTAAACTATATAAAACAGGGCTCAAAAAATTAAAGCTTATTGTTTCAACAGGCTTCCCCAGCTTGATGCGACAAGGTTTAACAAGTATTTCTACAATCCTTTTAAACAATATGGCTGCCTTGTATAACAATGATGCTGCCGTTTCAGGAATGACAATTGTTAACAGAATATGCTTTTTTATATTTGCAGTTGGCTTAGGTATAGGGCAAGGCTACCAGCCTGTTTGCTCCTTTAATTACGGTGCAAAAAAATACCGTAGAGTAAAAAAAGGCTTTATTTTCACCTTAACTGCCGGCGAAGCACTTTTAAGCATACTGGCAATAATAGGTTTATTTTTAAGCGATGGACTTGTTGGTGTTTTCCGCGATGATCCTGAGGTTATTGAAATCGGCTCATTTGCACTTAAGGCTCAGCTAATTTCACTTTTCTTTTTGCCCTTATCTATTTGTGCAAATATGACATTTCAAAGCATTGGTAAAAACAAAACTGCCACACTGTTATCTGCATTAAGAAGCGGACTTACTTTTATTCCTGCAATTTTAATACTTGAACACTTTTTAGGTCTCACAGGTATACAAATTGCTCAACCTGTTGCAGATATTGCCACATTTCTAATTACCATCCCCTTTGCACTACATTTTTTCAAAAACCTGCCTGAGGATGCTTCTGACAATTGACAACAAATGCAGTAATTTGATATAATTATAAAAAATTTTTACGGAGTTGAAAAAATGCCTAAGAAAAAAATTGTATATCTTGACATTTTACGCATACTTGCAAGCCTTGCTGTTATAGCAATACATGTTTCTGCACCAAACTGGAACAAATTTGCAGTTAATACCTTTGAATGGTGTGCTTTTAATATATTTAACGGTATCAGCCGTTGGGCAGTTCCTGTTTTTTGCATGATAAGCGGTGCCCTGTTTCTTGATACTGACAGACCTGTTAAAATAAAAAATTTATATAAAAAGAACATTTTAAAGCTGGTAACCTCTTTTTGCTTCTGGTCTGTTGTTTATTTCTGGTTAATTAAAATGTTCTACAAGCCCACATATCTTGAAATGAGCAAAACAGAAATAGTTTCAAGCCTTGTTGAAGGCTACTACCATATGTGGTATATATATTTAATTGTCGGATTTTACATTATAGTTCCCATACTCAGAAAAATTACAAGCTCAAAAGAATCAACAATGTATTTTATAATGGTTTCTTTGGTATTTACATTCCTGATTCCGGGAATAATAATGGTTCCGAAATTATCATGGTTTAAAATCAGCATTGACCAAGCATTTTTCCATCTGACACTGGGCTACTTACCATATTTCTTTATGGGTCACTACATTGCAAAATACGGCTTAAAGAAGAAATTTTTAGCAATTATTTATACCCTTGGAATATTATCATTTATAATTGTACCCTTCGGAACACTTTTGTTTTCACAAGAAAAGGGCAGCTTTTACAGAGAATTATACGAGTATTATTCAATCCCTGTTTTATTCCAGAGTTTATTTGTTTTTGTTTTTGTTAAAGACGTATTTGAAGACAGAAAATACTCTGAAAGAACAGAAAAATTCATCTCCTGTATATCAAAAGACACATACGGAGTTTATATGCTACACGTTGGTGTAATTTGTGTAATAGAATGGTACCTTAAATTCCATTCAGCTACGATTAACCCGTACATTGCTATGCCGATACTAATTTTTGGAACTTACCTTATATCTGAGATTATATCCTTCATACTAAACAGAATACCGGTAGTAAAGAAATATATTGTATAACAAAAGCCTTGCAATCAATTGATTGCAAGGCTTGTTTTAATGGCTTTAGCCAGTTTCGTGCGGAACGTACGAAACAGACAACCACCCGCTATGCGGGTGGGTAATAAAAGTTATACAAAAAATCTCCAATCTGTTACAATAAAGTTGTTCAGGCTTATTGCACAAGAAAAGAGATTTTTTATGTCAAATAAAACAAATAGTTTATCGCATACAAAGTG
>JAZUMM010000220.1:0-2559 GCA_045603625.1 Acutalibacteraceae bacterium
ATTGTATCAGCTCAAACGTACTGCATAAAGTCTCACTTAAAGCATTGCGCAAAGCTACTTTTTTCTCTTCAATAGTCATTTTTACCCTCCGTTATGAAAAAACACCCCGGACGTTTTATAAGAATTCGGAGTGTTGTGATCCATTTAGTATTATTCCCACTCAATAGTGCCGTTTGGCTTTGGAGTAAGGGCATAAAGAACGCGGTTAATACCTTCAACCTCGTGAGTAATTCTATCTGTTATATGATGAAGAAGTGCATATGGAATTTCTTCAATAGTAGCACTCATAGCATCTGTTGTATTTACTGCGCGAATAATTGCCGGCCAACCTTCGTAACGCTTTGAATCTTTGACACCAACGCTCTTAACATCAGGAACAGCAATAAAATACTGCCATACCTTACCTGCAAGGCCGTTTTTATCAAACTCTTCTCTGAGAATTGCATCAGCTTCTCTTAAAGCGTGAAGTCTGTCTCTTGTGATTGCACCAAGACAACGCACGCCAAGACCCGGACCCGGGAACGGCTGACGGTAAACCATTTCATCAGGAAGACCGAGAGCTGAACCAACAACACGTACCTCATCCTTGAAAAGAAGAGCAACAGGCTCACAAAGCTCAAGCTTCATATCTTCAGGAAGACCACCAACGTTGTGGTGAGCCTTAACGCCGTCACTTTCAAGAATATCAGGGTAAATTGTACCTTGTGCAAGGAATGAAATACCTTCAAGCTTAAGTGCTTCTTCGTTAAACACTTCAATAAATTCCTTACCGATAATTTTACGTTTCTTTTCAGGGTCAGAAACACCTGCAAGCTTATCAAGAAAACGGTCTGTTGCATCTATATAAATAAGGTTTGCATCAAGCTGCTTGCCGAAAACCTCAATTACCTGCTCACTCTCGCCTTTTCTCATAAGACCATGATTAACGTGAACACAAACAAGCTGTTTGCCAATAGCCTTTATAAGAAGTGCAGCAACAACAGATGAGTCAACACCACCTGAAAGTGCAAGCAAAACTTTTTTATCGCCAACCTGTGCACGAATTGCAGCAACCTGCTCTGCAATAAATGCATCTGCAAGCTCTTTGGTTGCAATTCTTTCCATAGATTCAGGACGTACAATTACATTTTCACTCATTTTAATAACCTCCGTTAGTTAAAGTGTATACCAAAAAATTAATCTGTATAGTTATCAAAATATCCTTGAACAAGAATGATAGGTGTACCTTTATCACCTGAACCACTTGTAAGGTCACAAAGTGAACCGATAAGGTCTGTAAGCTGACGTGGTGTTGTGCCCTGAGATGCCATATTACCAACAAGGCTGCCTGATTTTGCTTTAATGCTTTCAGAAATTGCTGCTTTAAGCTCTGCACCTGAAAGGCTTGCAAAGTCATTATCTGCAAGATATTTTAATTTAAGCTCATTAGGTGTACCGATAAGACCATCTGTATGCGCAGGAGAAACTACCGGGTCTGCAAGCTCCCAGATTTTACCCTGAGGGTCCTTAAAAGCACCATCACCATATACCATAACCTCTATATGCTTACCTGTTCTTTTAAGAAATTCCGCCTGAATATCAAGAACAAGGTCTTTACAATCTCTCGGGAAAAGCTTAATTGTATCTTCAGTTGATTTGTTAGAGCCTAAAAGACCGTACTTTTCGTTGCAACCGCTACCGTTAACAGGAGCATTAAGAATATCATCAAGACCGCAAACAATTTTAGCGCCTGCAGCTTTAAGTATTCTTTTTGTTCTTGCTCTTGTGTGAATATCACAAGTAAGAACACAGTCAGTATAATTGAGAATAGTTTTTGCCTGATTTGCGAAAATTATTTCAACCTCTGCACCTGCAGAAGTGATAATATCGGAATAATAAGAAACGTAATCAACGCCTGTAAATTCGTGCTTGTTTTCGCCAAAAAGCTCCCTGTATTTTTCAAGTGTTAAAACATCTGAATAAGGGTTAATGCCTGCATCATCAAGCTGGTCGTATGTTAAAAGAGAGTTACAAACCTCATCACTTGGATAACTAAGCATAAGAACAACTTTTTTTGCACCCATTGCAATACCTTCAAGGCAGATTGCAAAACGGTTTCTGGACAAAATCGGGAAAATAACACCAACTGTTTCACCGCCAAGCTTAGCCTTTACATCTGCCGCAATATCTTCTACCTTAGCATAGTTGCCTTGTGCTCTCGCAACAATTGACTCTGTAAGGGAAACAACATCACGGTCACGAAGCTCAAATCCTTCGCTTTGGGCTGCTTCAATTACGCTTGTTACAGTAATATCAACAAGGTCATCGCCTTGTCTGATAATCGGACAACGTATGCCCCTTGAAACTGTACCGACTTTTCTTTCCATAATAATATCACCACTTTATATAGTTTAGCAAAATTGAAATATTAAACTTTTAAAAAAGTATGGAGCGACTTTCAAAGAAAGCCGCCCTCAATTGAAATCTTATTTCATCATGCTGGCAACTTCGTCAGCAAAATTGTCTTCTCTTTTTTCAAGACCTTCGCCTTTTTCAAGACGAACAAAGCTAGCAACCTTA
>JAZUMM010000221.1:0-11687 GCA_045603625.1 Acutalibacteraceae bacterium
GGTAATAATATGCCTTTATTGTAAATTTGATGTAAAGGGGCAAAAAATGTGGATATAATTTATAATTTACTGGAGAAAATTGCAGGTGCATTTTCCAGCTTTAATTTTACTTCGGATATATTAGATATTCTCTTTGTTACGTTTGTAATTTATCAGGCAATTAAGCTTTTAAGGGGCTCACGTACCTTTACTTTGATTAAGGGTATTATTTTGCTCTTTGTTATATATGCCTTAATTAAAATTTTAAATATGGAAGCCTCTGAATATCTTTTCAGTGTCCTTATTGAAAACGGTCTTATTATCCTTGTTGTTCTTTTTGCTCCCGATATTCGTAAAATTCTTGAAAGAGTTGGTCGCCAGAGCATCAAAAACATTTCTTTCTTGAATTTCGGTTCGGATGTTGATTATGAAAAAACAATGACAGAAACAATTAATAGCTTCTGTAAGGCAACTCTTGATATGAGTGAATCAAAAACAGGTGCCCTTGTTGTTTTTGAGAAGGATGCACTTCTTAACGAGGTTATTGAAACAGGTACAATAGTTGACGGTAAAGCATCTGAAGAATTGTTTAACGGTATTTTCTTCAAAAACTCTGCTCTTCATGATGGCGCAGTAGTTGTGCGTAACGCTCGTATTTATTCTGCAGGCTGTATTTTACCGCTTACACAAAATACTGCTCTTGCAAGCGAATTAGGTACCCGTCACAGAGCAGCGATTGGTATGAGTGAACAATGTGATGCAGTTATAGTTGTTGTATCTGAAGAAACAGGTGCCGTATCTGTTGCAAGAAACGGCAAGCTTGAGAGAGATGTCACAAACGGTGCTCTTCGTGAAATTCTTCTTTCACAATTTGTTTCTAAGGATGAAGAAAAGGCTAATAAAAAAATAAATTTCAAAAAAAAGAGAGGTGGCAAAAATGAAAAGTAAAAATATAATCAATGCGCTATTTCAGAATAATAAATTTGTTTTGGTTTTTTCATTTTTTGCCGCAATTGCAATATGGATTGTAGTTGTTGTTACAGTAAGTCCACAAACAACACGAGTTATTAAAAATGTTAAGGTCACGATTGATGAAACTATTCCGTCTCAATTCGGGTTGATGGTTTTTGGTGAAAAGGAATTTACTGTTGATGTTACCGTTAAAGGTAAAAAATATCAGATTTCCAATGCTGCACTTTCAGCAGATGATATTTCTGTTGTTGCGGTTACCAAAGAGGTTGAAAATGCAGGCTATTATACTTTGCAGCTTAAAGCGGAGCCCGGCGAAGAAAATGCAGCATATTCAATTTCTTCATTATCAACAAAAACAGTCCGTGTTTATTTTGATACTGAAAAAGCAAAAACCTTTGTTGTCGAACCTCAGGTGATTACAGGTAACTTTAAAATTGCTGCAGATGGCTTCAGTTGTGGTGATATTAATATTTCTGAACCGACAGTTACAATTAACGGTCCGTCTGCTCAGGTTGATAAAATTGAAAAGGTTGTTGCAAAGCTGGAGCTTTTTGAGCCGTTATCAACAAATAAATCTGCAGAAATTCCGTTAACGGTTCTTGACAGTGAAGGTAACAGTCAATTTGAGCACATCTCATTAAGTAAAGATAATGTTGTTGTAACAATTCCTATTCTTCGCGTTAAGGTTGTTGATACTGTTGTAACATTCAAAAATGCACCTGAAACGTACGTTTTGAATCCGCTTAAATACTCAATTACACCTGATAAATCAGAGTTTGAAGTTCTTGTCAGCGAATACGATTCATCTTCAGAGGTAATTGTTGGCTCTATTAATTTTAATGAGCTTTCCTTAACAAGTAACAATTTTACTTTTGAAAAGATTATTGATGAAGAATCCGGTAAGGTTGAAACCTTTGAGGTTACTGTTGATATGAGCGATTATGCTCAGGAATATGTTAAGGTTCCTGATGCCAAGGTAACAAGAGGTGTCGTGGGAAATACATCATCATATAAAGTATCAGGGCTTAATAAATCTGTTGTGATCGTTGGTAAGCAGGAAGACCTTGTGAATATTACAGAAGATATGATTTCTGTTGAAATTGATTTGTCAACAGTTTCACTTAATGCAGGTGAATCAAAAACAATACCTGCAGTTGTTACTGTTGACAGCACATCCTGTTGGGTATATGGTTCATATACCGTAACAGTAAAAAATTAATTTTTAGGAGGGTAACGTGAATATGAAAAAGCTTTGTTCAATAATTCTTGTTTTGTGTTTAATTATTATGTGTTCAGGTTGCTCTCTTAACTTTTTCTCGGTTGAAAGCTTAATTGTTCCGCCTGAACAATCCGGTAAAAACGGTGAGGTTCAAAAAGCTTTTGATACATTGATGAGTGGAACAAAGTTTCAGTTAAAAACGCCTGCCGCCGGTGATTATCAGACATCCTTTGTTATTATGGATATCAATTCCGATGAAATTGAAGAGGCTTTTGTTTTTTATTCTGATTCTTCTTCTGTTGAAAGCTCTGTACGTATGGCTTTTATGGAGTGTATTGATGATGAATGGATAATTTCATCTGATATAAAGGGTGCAGGTAGTGGCGTTAACGATATAAATTTTGTCGATTTAAATAATGATGGTGTTCAAGAGGTTTTTGTCAGTTGGTCACTTCTTGAGGGTAAAACTACCAATATTGTTAGTGTGTTTGAAATAACTTCATCAGAAAATAAAACCCTTGTTTTAAATTCTCTCGGAAATGAATATTGTAACGGCAAAACATTTATTGATTTCAATAGTGACGGAATGAAAGATTTTATTCTTGTTTATATTGATGACTCAGGTGCCGTTTTTAAACCTGTTTTAAGAATGTTTACATTAACCGATAAGAATAAATTGTACAGGTATAGTGAAACGGTTCTTGACAGCTCAATTACTTCAATTGTTTCAATACAAAGTGATGTTGCAATAATAGATAGTAAGCAGACTGTACGTTTGTTTATTGATTGTGCTAAAAATGACAGAATGATTTTTACGGAATTGGTTTATTGGGATTCAGGCTTGCTTCTTCCCGTAAAGGTTTTATCTCAACCGTCACTTTCTAATTTGCGAAGTAATTTATTATTATCACAGGATGTTGATAACGACGGTTTATTGGAAATTCCGTCTCTTACAAATCTTTATGGAGATGAAAAGACTTTTTCCGTTAAAGATGATACCGATGTGTATACGTTTACATTAGTTAATTGGGATAACGTTACCGGTGATGAAAGTAAAGAGGTTTTAACAACCTTACTTAATCCGATGGATAAGTATTTATTGCACTTTAACTGGGGCAATAAGGTTACTGTAAAATATGACTCCTTGCGTAAATCCCTTCTTTTCTGTAAATGGGATGAGAAAACAAAGGTAACAGGAGACGAATTGTTCTCCGTAGCATATCGCGAAAATGTTACCGAGAACGAAATTCTTGGTGAGGTTCTTTGTGAAACTGAAGATGGCAATTATTATTATCAGATAACAGAAAGTGGTTATAGTTTTGGTATTACCGATGAAACTATAATTTCTCTATTTATAAAACTTGATTGAGGTGACTTTATGAAAAAAGTTCTTATAGCAGAAGATGAATCAGCTATCCGCGAAATTATAGCAATTACGCTTAACAGAGCAGGGTACGATGTTACTGAAGCTTGTGACGGTCAGCAGGCAATAGATATTTATAATTCAAAAAACGGCGATTTTGATGTTGTTTTACTTGATATTATGATGCCTAATGTTGATGGACTTGAGGTTTGCAAAACTTTAAGGAATCAAAGCAGTACCGTGGGTATTATTATGCTTACAGCAAAAACTCAGGAAATGGACAAGGTTTCAGGTCTTCTTATGGGTGCCGATGATTATATTACAAAGCCGTTCTCTCCATCAGAATTAATGGCAAGAGTTGACAGTGTTTACCGTCGTGTTTCTCTCAATAAGCAGGTTCCTGCTCAACCTGTCAGGGCAGATAAAATTATTCTTGAGCCTTTTGAGCTTAACTTAAGGAACAGGACCTTATATAAAAATAATGTTCTTATTGAATTAACTCAGGTAGAATTTCAGATAGTTGAATATTTCTTCTCAAATCCGGGCAAAGCCTTGAGCAGAATTGATATTTTAAAAGAAGTATGGGGCGAATCATACTTCGGTGATGAAAAGGTTGTTGATGTTAATATCAGGCGCCTTCGTATGAAGGTTGAGGATGAACCGTCCTTACCTAAGCATCTTATAACCGTTTGGGGTATGGGCTATAAATGGCTTTAATTTAGTCCTATATTAACAAATTACATATTTCTGGAGGAGGTGACAAGTAATGGAAAAGAAGTCTTTTGATTTAAAAAATATAACAAAAATAAACGTAGACCGTGCAAAAAAGCTTTTAAAAGAACGTGAAATCAACTCAAATTCTAATAAAAGCGATGACAAGAAAAAGAAAAGTCCTAAGGATAAAAAAATCAAAGGTATAACAAAACGATGGGCAACAAACACATTACTTGTTACCGCAATTATCCTCCTTTTTCTTGTTGCAACAGGCGTATTTTTTGTTATTCAGTATTATCGTAATTATATTGTTTCTTACATTTCAGATTACGCCAATGAAACTGTTACAACGTTTTTTACTCCTTATGTTAATGCAAGTGACGAGGTTTTTGAACAAAAAGCAAAAGAGTTTACAGACAGCTTTTCAGATAAATCAAGAATAGAGGTTCAGGTTGTAAACAGAAAAGGTAACGTTGTTGTTTCTACATCAGGCTTCAAATGTGATGAAACCTTGGAGAATATGAAGGATGTAAATGAAGCAATTGAGTCAGGCTCAGGTATTTCAACATGGTTCGGTTTTAATCCTAATAATGAGCATATTGTAAGTGTTGCTATGGTTTTACCTCAGAATGATGATGGTGAATTTTCAGGTGCAGTAAGGTTCATTTCTTCAATGAAGGGTATTGACCAACAGATTATAGCGTTTATTCTTATTATTTTACTTATTTACATTGTAGCGCTTTTCTTTGTTTCTCTTTCAGGTGTATTCTTCGTTCAGACAATTGTTTCGCCTGTACGTAAAATTAATGATACTGCCAAGGAATTTTCTGAGGGTAACTATAATGTTCGTGTTGAAACAGATAATAAAGCTGATGATGAAATTACAGAGCTTGCCAACTCAATCAATTCCATGATAAATGAAGTTGCTGCTACGGATAAGATGAAAAATGACTTTATTTCAACTGTTTCTCATGAGCTTCGTACACCATTGACCGCAATTAAAGGCTGGGGCGAAATGCTTAAAGAGCTTGATGGTGAAGACAGGGAGCTTTCAAGGCGCGGAACAGAAGTTATTATTAACGAATCGGAACGTTTGTCGCGTCTTGTTGAAGAGCTTCTTGATTTCTCACGTATGCAAAACGGTAATATGACACTTCGTCTTGAAAAAATTGACGTGCTTGCCGAGCTTGATGAAGCAGTTTTCGTATTTAAAGAACGTTCCAAAAGAGATAATATTGAGCTTAAATATAACGCACCCGAAACTCCGGCACCTATGATGGGTGACCCGAACAGAATCAAGCAGGTATTTGTTAATCTTCTTGATAATGCCTTTAAGTATAATAAAGAGGGTGGCCTTGTAGATGTTGAGGCAATTGTTGATGACGGTGTGCTAACAATAAATATTTCTGATACAGGATGCGGTATTTCACCTGAGGATTTACCAAACGTAAAAAAGAAATTTTACAAAGCAAATATTCAGGTCAGGGGCTCAGGTATCGGTCTTGCCGTTGTAGATGAAATAATCAAGCTTCATAACGGTATTTTTGAAATTAACAGTGTTTTAGATGTGGGCACAACTGTTTCTGTTGTTTTACCGATTGAAAAGGTTGCTGTTGAACAGCCTGCATCTTTAATAGAAGAAATGATGGTGAATTTAGAGAATGAGTAAAAAGAACACTCAAGAGAAAAAAATATCAGTTGGCGGGCCGGGTCTTATTGAGGGTATTATGATGCAGGGGCCTGAAGGTGCCGCAATGTCTGTGCGTTTGCCTGACGGTACAATTGACACAGAAAAATTAGAGGTTAAACATCTCAAAGATAAGTTTAAGCCTGCAGGCTGGCCAATAATAAGAGGTGTAGTAAATATGGTTGAATCACTTCTTTTTGGTTACAAGTGCCTTGAAAAATCTGCTCTTAAATCAGGTCTTGATGACGATACTGACCCTGAAAATATGTCAAAGGTAGATAAATGGCTTTCTGAGCATTTCGGCCCTAAAATGATGGCGGTTATAACAACAGTTGCTGCAGTTCTCGGTATGGTGCTTGCAGTTGTATTATTCACTTATCTTCCTGCATTTATTGTTGATAAAGCAGATGAATATATCTTTAAAAATGCTTTAGAAAAAATACATCCTTTGTTTGAGGGTATAATGAGAATGATTATTTTCATTCTTTATATTTGGCTCGTTTCAAGGATGCCCGATATTAAAAGAGTATTTATGTATCACGGTGCAGAGCATAAATCTATTTTCTGTTATGAAGCAGGGCTTGAATTAACTGTTGAAAATGTAAAAAAACAAAAACGCTTTCATCCTCGTTGCGGTACAAGCTTTATTTTCGTGATTCTTATAATCAGTATCCTCATTTCATCTGTTTTGGTTGTTGCATTTCCGGGGATTGATGATAACAGAGTTATCTGGATGATTGCAAAGCTTCTTATTCTTCCGTTGACTGTTGGTATAGGTTATGAGTTTATAAAGTATGCAGGTAAGCACGATAATGCTTTAGTAAGGCTTTTGTCTGCTCCCGGACTTTTTATGCAAAGGATTACAACACAGGAGCCAACAGATGATATTATTGAGGTCGGCATTGCTTCAATAAAAAGTGTTTTGTACCCTGAAGATAATTCAGATTCTACGGAGGAGCAGTAAAATTGAAAACACTTTATTCTGTCTATCGTGATGCAATTAAAGCTTTGCAGGAAGCAGAGTGTGACAGTCCTGAATTTGATGCTCAGCAGTTAGTTTTATATTGCTTTGGGTATAATAAAACACAGCTTTTAATGAATTCCGGTAATGCGGTAGATGAAGTGAAGCTTATTCATTTTGTTGATTGTGTTAAGCGCCGTTGTACTCATGAGCCGCTTCAGTATATTATCGGAATGTGGGACTTTTACAAGTATAGCTTTAAAGTCGGTAGAGGCGTGCTTATTCCCAGGCCGGAAACAGAGCTGCTTGTAGATTTTGCAGTTGAACAAATCAAAAAAAATGATTACAGGGTTGTTTTTGATTTGTGTTGCGGTAGTGGTTGCATAGGTCTTTCTGTTGCAAAAATGTGTCCTGATATTAAGGTCTTTTGTATTGATATATCTGATGATGCACTTTCTTATACCCGTAAGAATAAAGAGCTTCTTTCTTGTGATAATGTTACTGTGATAAAAAGCGATATTCTTGAAAGCTCTTCTTTTATAGGTCTTCCTCGACCGGATATTATTCTTTCCAATCCACCGTACATACGCTCAGATGAAATTGCAGGTCTTCAGACAGAGGTTTCTTTTGAACCTGCTCTTGCATTGGATGGCGGTGCTGACGGTTTGATTTTTTACCGATCCTTGTCAGAAATATGGTATCCGCTTATTAATAGAGGCGGTTATATGGCAATGGAATGTGGAGAGGATCAGGCAAATGATGTTCTTTCTCTCTTTTTATCTAAAGCAGATAAGGGTAGGATAGTTGTTGATTCATTCGGTCATGAAAGAGTTGTTATTGTAAAAAGGTAATGTATTGACCTTTATGTTAATTTATTGTAAAATATTATAATAGGATTTTTTGTTATGTTATCTGATTTATTAAGCTTCTTAAGGGGAAATATGTCTCCTTTGGATTTGTTTGTTAATATTGCTGCTGTTTGCTTTGTTGTATTTTGTGCAACACCTATTCACGAGTATGCTCACGCTTTGATTGCAACAAAGCTTGGTGACCCGACTCCACGTCTTACAGGCAGGTTAACTCTTAATCCCAAAGCACATATTGACCCTATTGGTGCCATAATGATTGTTCTTTTTGGCTTTGGCTTTGCAAAACCTGTTCAGGTGAGAATGCGCAATTTCAAGAACCCAAAAAGAGATATGGCTATTGTTGCTCTGGCGGGTCCCGTCAGTAATTTGCTTCAGGCTTTAGTTGCTCTTTTTGTAGCAAATATCTGTATTCTTTTTAAAGCAGAAGTAATGTACTATATGACTGCATTCTTTGTGTTTGCAGCACAAATTAATATTAATCTTGCAGTTTTCAATCTTCTTCCTGTTCCGCCACTTGACGGTTCAAGGCTTTTAACTGCATTGCTGCCTTCAAAGTATTATTTTAAAATAATGGAATATGAAAGATATATCCACATGGCGTTAATGCTTCTTATTTTTACAGGTATTCTTACAACGCCACTTGCAAAAATCTCCGGTTTAGTTATGGATTTATTTTTAATTATTGTAAGTATTCCGTTTAATTTATTGGGTTAAAGGTGAAATATGGAACCAATTTCTTATAAGCTAGAGGTGTTTGAAGGTCCGATGGACTTGCTTTTACACCTTATAACAAAGCATAAAATTGATATTTATGACATTCCTATTCTTGAGCTTGTTGAACAATATGTCAATTATGTTCGTGAAATGCAAGAAGAGAATATGGAGGTTGCCATCGAATTTCTTGAAATGGCAGCACGTCTTGTATATATAAAAACTGTATCTCTTTTACCGGTGTATGATGAGGCTGAGGAGCTTAAAAATGAACTCAGAGATGAGCTCCTTGAGTATAGGGATTGCAAAATTCTTGCGGGCAAGCTTTCTCAGATGACAGATGGCTTCAATTACTCTGTTCGTGAATATGCAGAAGATGTTGCTCCCGATATGTCATATAAAAGGCTTCATGAGCCTGATGAGCTTTTAACTGCTTATTCAGTTGCTGCAGGTAAAAAGTTAAGGCGTTTGCCACCACCGATTGATACCTTTAAGGCAATTGTTACACGTAAAATTGTTTCTGTCGGTTCAAAAATTGAGTCAATTGTCAGCTCCTTGAAGAAGAAAAGAAAAACAAGGTTGTTTGATATTTACAGAGAAGCAAAATCACGTTCAGATTTAATTGCAGCTTTTCTTGCGGTGCTTGAGCTTGCAAAGAATAAAACAATTTATGTTACAGGTGAAGGCGAAGATATTCATATTGAACTTTTGGAAGGAAATGAGAATTCTTGATTAACGAAAAACAAATAGCAACGGTTGAGGCGGTGCTTTTTGCGGCCGCAGAGCCTATTGAATATACAAAGCTTGCATCGGTTCTTGGTATGGATGATGAGCAGATTCTTCTTTGTATGGATGCATTAAATAATAAATATTCTTCAGAGGATAGTGGTATCTGCCTTTTACAGCTTGATACAAAATATCAGCTTTGCAGTAAAAAGGAGTTTGTTGATGCAGTAAGAAACGTTCTTGATTTAAAGCGTAATACACCGCTTTCTCAGGCTGCTTTTGAGGTGCTTGCAATTATTGCATATAATCAACCCATTACAAAACCTTACATAGAGCAAATTCGTGGTGTTGATTGTTCAGGTGTTGTTAACACTCTTTGTCAGAGGGGGCTTGTTGAAGAAAAGGGTAGGCTTGATGTACCGGGCAGGCCTGTTCTTTACGGTACTACTTCTGATTTCCTCAGGTGCTTTTCATTGAATAGTCTTGATGATTTACCTGAGCTTCCTGAGGGTGATAAAGAAATTCTTATGTCAGATGTGGATAACGGTCAGCTTTCTCTTTTTGATGAGGTTGAGTCCGATGAACCTGAAACAGAAGAATAATTATTGATTGTATTTTATGATTTTAATTGAAAGAGGGGTGAAACTGTGGTCGCTTTGTATGTTATTTTAGGAATAATTTTACTTTTTGTTGTATTGTTTTCTATGCGGGTTACTGTTATTGTAGATTATGCGGAGAAAACTGTTGTTACAATAAAATATCTGTTTTTAAAGTTTAAGGTTGTAGATACGTCTGCTCCCAAAAAAGAAAAAAAGCCTAAAAAAGATAAAAAATCTAAAAAAGATAATGCAGATGAATCTTCACAAACATCAGACGAAACGTCTGCTAAAACAGAAAAAACCGACAAAGAACCAACAGATAAGCCCAAGAAAAAAGGTAATAGCTTACTTAAACAGATTTATCTTGACCATGGCTATGACGGTATTGTGAAAATGCTTAAAGCCGTTGGTAATTCCTTAAGCGGGTTCTTTGGTAAGCTTTATAAAACAATTACAATTGATGAGCTTTATATTACAATGCTTACAACAGGCTCAGATGCAGCTGATACTGCTTTAAAGCACGGTAAGCTTTGTGCATGGGCTTTTCCGGTGTTAGGTAAGCTTGTTTCAACCTGTAAGGTTAAAAAATACGATTTTAATTTTTCTCCTGATTTTTTAGGTAAAAAATCAGAGGCTGAGGCATATATAAGGCTTCATTTAACTCCTATACATATAACAAATGCAGCAGTTGTGCTGGCAGTTCAGTTACTTGTTAAGGTATTATTTAAAATTCTTTTCTCTAAGAAAAAGAGTGATAAAAGTAAGGTTATTGTTACCGAAAAAGCTCCTGATGGTGAAAATTCGGTTGAAAATACAAATAATAAAACAAATATAAATAAGGATGGTGCTTCAAAATGAGTGAAAAATCAGCAAACGGCATTCTCAGAACAACAATAGAAAAGGTTAGGGACCTTGTAGATGTTAGTACAATTATCGGTGATCCTATTAATCTTCCTGATGGTTTGACAATTATCCCTGTTTCAAAGGTTACATATGGCTTTGCATCAGGCGGTTCTGATTTTCCGTCAAAAAACAACGTAGAGCTTTTTGGCGGTGCAGGCGGTGCAGGTATTACAATTAATCCTGTTGCTTTCCTTATCGTAAAAGATGGCGAGGTTACAATTAAACATATCGTTGCAGGTGACAGTGCAGCAGAAAGAGCAGTAAGCCTTGTTCCTGAAATGTTTGATAAAGTTTCAAACCTTGTTAAAAAGAAAGATACAAAAGAAGAAACTGAAGAGGTTGTTGAATAATTTTTAAATAACCACCTGCATATATTAGTTTGAAAGCAGGTGGTTGTTTTGCTCGTTAGAATACTTTGTGTTGCAGTTTCTTTTGTTGTTTTTTTAAGTCAATTCTGCATTTTAGCTGATGCGGAAGCTTTAAGTATTTCTGCAGAAAGTGCCATTGTTATGGTTGCTTCAACAGGTGA
This sequence comes from Acutalibacteraceae bacterium, assembly GCA_045603625.1. Classification (GTDB taxonomy): domain Bacteria; phylum Bacillota; class Clostridia; order Oscillospirales; family Acutalibacteraceae; genus DTU089. The sequence goes on from JAZUMM010000221.1 coordinate 11,233, forward strand.
AATTGCTTATTCTAAAAATCATATGCAAACAAGAGGAATTGCAAGTACAACAAAAATTATGACGAGTATTGTTGCTCTTGAAAATATTTCCCATTCAGTTATTGCACAGGTTTCTTCTGAGGATTCTCTTGTTGAGGGAACCTCAATTGGCCTTAAACAAGGTGATAGAATTGACCTTTTATCATTGGTGAAGGGTATGCTTCTTGAAAGCGGTAACGATGCGGCAAATGTAACTGCTACTTTGGTTGGTGGTAGTATTGAGCAGTTTTCTGTTTTGATGAATAATAAAGCAAAAGAAATTGGTATGCACAACACCTCTTTTAAAAATCCTTCAGGTTTAACACAAGAGGGGCATTATTCCTGTGCTTATGATATGGCTTTACTTGGTTGTTATGCAATAAAAAATACAGTTTTCAGAATCAAAAAATACTGCCAAATATAGCGATAAAAAAGCA
>JAZUMM010000222.1:0-2539 GCA_045603625.1 Acutalibacteraceae bacterium
AATGAAGGGTGACAAAACACTTGCTGCTGAGCTTGCAATACTAGAAAAGGTAAAGGATGCTCTTGACAACGGTCTTTGTGCAAGAACAGTTGAGCTTACAGAGGATGAAAAAGCAATTATTGATACTGTTGCACTCCTTACTGCAAAGCCTGTTATTTACGCTTGTAATATGAGTGAAGAGGATTTTGCATCACAAATTGAAACAAATGCCCGTTATAACGCAGTAAAAGCAATTGCAGCAGAAGAAGGTAGCCAGGTGCTTCCTATTTGCGCAGAGCTTGAATCACAAATTGCAGAGCTTGATAAGGACGAAAAAGAAATGTTCCTTTCAGAGCTTGGTATTTCAACAGGCGGACTTGACCTTCTCATTGAAAGAAGCTACGACCTTCTCGGACTTATGAGTTACCTTACAGCAGGTCAACCAGAAGTAAGAGCATGGACAATAAAAAAAGGCACAAAGGCTCCCCAGGCAGCCGGTAAAATTCACTCTGATTTTGAAAGAGGATTTATTCGTGCAGAGGTTGTTTCATTTGACGTGCTTATGGAATGCGGTTCAATGACTGCCGCTAAAGAAAAAGGTCTTGTACGTTCTGAAGGTAAGGAATACGTTATGCAGGACGGAGACATTGTTCTTTTCAGATTTAACGTATAAAATAAAAAGCCAACTCAGTTCAGAAATCTGAGTTGGCTTTTTTGTTTTAAAATGTTATTTATTCAATTACCTCGTAGTGTCTTAAGTAAACGCCTACTGTTTTGTCATAATCAAGAACATGGATAAGGGAACCATCTGCCATTGGGTAAACTGTTACGCCCTCTGCCTCGTTACCTGCTAAACCGGGAACCGTTCTTGAGCAAAGCTTTTCAACCTCACCTGTTTCAATATCAACTGTGAGAATCTGGTCTGTGTTGCTGTTTTCGGCATCATAAGAAAGATAAAGCAAGCCGTTGTAAACCTCGCCGCCCTGAATACGTGTAACCATTTTTGAAAGATTTATGAAATGTGAGAATTCCATTGTTTCAAGATCAAAGGCAAGAATATATTCAACATCGCTGAATGGTGAACAGTAAAGGTAACCCTTTTCGGCATCAACTGCACACCACGGAATACCGTCAGGTAAATTATCCGGCTCAATAACAAATATGTCGATAAGCTCAAGAGTTTCGCAATCATACGTCATTACAAGAGGGAATTCCTCTGCCTCATCTTCTACCGCAGCATAAATTTTACCGTCGTAATAACTGATACCGCCTATATGGTCACAACCATAAAACTCTTTATAATCTGCAGGTATAGCATCGGTATTTTTTGCAACACACTCCATAGTTTCGGCATCCCACTTCATAAGACCTGCCAAGCCAAATGCTGTGAGAGAGCCTGAGGTGTAAAAATACTCGCCATCGGTAGTAATACCCTGACCTGAATACATTGCATCGGTAAAAACAAGCTTTTCTTCTTTAACAAGCTCAACATTGACAGAATGCTTTGGTGTGCCCTGGTCAAGAAAACCTGTAAGAAGCATACAAACTGACATAAGCAAGGAAATAATTGCCTGAATAAAATCCATTAATACACACTCCTTTAATAATATAATTATAGAATATATTATTTTACCAATAATTTCAAGATAGTAATTGATTAAAAATTAAAAGAATAGTATAATAAAACAATACTTGACGAGTGGAAGGTGAAAAAGTTGGAATACAGATATGAATTGCACGCTCATACCAAGGAAGTAAGTGTATGTGCAGCTATACCTGTTAAAAAGCTTATAGAAGAATATAAAAACGCCGGCTACTCCGGCATTGTGCTCACCGACCACTATTCCCCAATGACCTTTCATATAAGCGAATTATTTAACAAGAAAAAGGCTATGGACCATTACCTGAGGGCTTATAGAGAAGCAAAGCAATACGAAACAGAAGATTTTTGTGTGCTTTTAGGAGTTGAACTGCGTTTTTATGCCACGATAAACGACTACCTTATTTACGGCGTTACAGAAGAAATGCTGTACGAAATGCCCTTCCTTTTAAAAACATACATAAAAAAATCCAGCAAGCTTTTCAGAGACAGAGGTTGCTTGTTTTTGCAGGCTCATCCATTCAGAAAAATGATTACACGCGCAAACCCGCAATTCCTTGACGGTGTTGAGGTTTTTAACGGCAAAGCAGATAAAGAAGCAAACAACAACTCTTTGAAATGGGCAGAGGAAATAAATGCAAGTGTTAAAACAAGCGGCAGTGACTGCCACAGAGAAAGCGGTGTTGGTCTGGGCGGAATAATTACAAAAGAGCCTATAAAAAACAACGATGATTTAATAAGAATATTAAAAAGTGGCGAATACAAGCTTATAAAAAATCAAAAGACATCCTGAAGAAATTCAGAATGTCTTTTTAAATTATTTATTTAATAATTGATTCTTCCCATGAAGCATAGGGTTCAATACCGAAAATTGTTGCAACTGTGGGAGCAACGTTTGCGAGACCGAATGCACCATCTTTAAGCTCATAGGAGTTCTTGCTGTAAACAATAAAAGGAACT
>JAZUMM010000223.1:0-6585 GCA_045603625.1 Acutalibacteraceae bacterium
TTCACATGCATAGTATGTTGCACCAAAGCCTGTTGCTTCAGGACGAACAAGTGAACCACCGTATGAAAGGCCTTTGCCTGTAAGAACGCCGTTTTTGAATGCGCCCTTGATTCTTCTGTACTGACCGTAAAGGTAACCGATTTCTCTGCCACCAACACCGATGTCACCTGCAGGAACGTCAACGTCAGGACCAATATGTCTGTAAAGCTCTGTCATAAAGCTCTGGCAGAAACGAAGGATTTCCATATCACTCTTACCGCGTGGGTCAAAGTCGGAACCGCCTTTACCGCCACCGATAGGGAGACCTGTAAGACTGTTTTTGAATGTTTGCTCAAAAGCAAGGAATTTCATAATGCCTGAGTAAACAGATGGATGGAAACGTAAGCCACCCTTGTATGGACCAATAGCGCCGTTGAATTGAACTCTGTAGCCTGTGTTTACGTGAACTTTACCGTTATCATCTGTCCATGTAACGCGGAAAGTAATTTGTCTTTCAGGTTCAACAATTCTTTCAAGTAAAGAATACTTTTCGTATTCAGGATGTTGTTCAATAACAGGTGCAAGGGAATTTAATACTTCAGTAACTGTCTGAACAAACTCCGGTTCGCTTGCGTGTTTTTTTGCAACGTCATCAATAACGTTTTGAATATAGCTCATAATCAGCACTCCTTTTGTTGCTTAACAACAATTTTTTCTGGTTCATTATATGAATCAAATTTAAAATACGCCAATTATTTTATACCTAAATAGTGCAAATTGCAATAAAATTGTAATAACCTGTCAAAATATTGTATCTTTTACCAAAAATGTATATTTTGTAAAAAAACTTTTTTTGCAAATAGCAAAAAGCAATATAGATAAAAATGCGGTGAATGGCTATTCACCGCGGTTTGTGGATTGTTTTTTGTGAAAATCGTTGACTTTTTTTATGTAATGATTTAGAATAAAAATGTATTAAATATACATATTTTTAAATTGTTTTCGGGGGTTTTAATTATGTTCTGTGGTAAATGTGGATTTGATAATGGTGAAGATGCAATTGTATGCAGCAACTGCGGTAATTTCTTAAATGAAGTAGCTCCTGCTGAAGAAGTTGAACAGCCTGCAGCTCAACCTGCATACCAGGCACCGGCTCAGCCTGCATACCAGGCACCGGCTCAACCTGCATATCAGGCACCGGCTCAACCTGCATATCAGGCACCTGTTCAACAAGCTTATCAGCCTGCATATCAGGCACCTGTTCAGCAAGCTTATCAGCCTGCATATCAGGCACCTGTTCAACAGGTTATTCCTGAGGGCTATTCAGAAACAGTTTCAGTAGGTGACTGGATAGGTTCATTGCTTCTTTCATGCATTCCGCTTGTTGGCTTTATACTTATTTTGGTATGGGCATTCGGTGGTGCTAAGAAGAGTAAATCAAATTTCTTTAAAGCATACTTACTTATGTATGTAATTGCAATTGTTTTAATTGTTTTAATTGCAGTTTTGTTCGGCGGCAGTATGTATTACTATTTCTGATAGGTTTATATATTCCCGGGACTCAAAAGAGTTCCGGGTTTTATTTTTTTATCATTTGTCATACAGAATGTGTTATTTTTGTTGCATTACATTGCAAGATTATGATATTATATTTAAGATAAAATAAATACTTAAAGGTGGTAAGTATTATGCAAAAATATCTTATTAATCCAAATCAAAAATTATCAAAAATAAATAAAGATATATATGGTACATTTTCTGAGCATCTCGGAAGATGTATTTATGAGGGTACGTATGTTGGTGAGGACTCTCCGATTCCTAATAAAAACGGTATGCGTACAGATGTAGTAGAGGCTCTTAAGGAAATGGGGCTTCCGGTGCTTCGTTGGCCGGGCGGATGCTTTGCTGATGAATATCATTGGAAGGACGGTATAGGTCCTAAAGAAAACCGCAAAAAAATGATTAATACTCATTGGGGCGGTCTTGTAGAAGATAATTCTTTCGGTACACACGAATTTTTTGAGCTTTGTGAACAAATCGGTTGCGATGCTTACGTTAACGGTAACGTGGGTAGCGGAACCGTGCAGGAAATGAGCGAATGGGTAGAGTACATAACCTTTGACGGTCTTTCACCAATGAGCGAGCTCCGCAAACAGAATGGTCACGAAAAGCCTTGGAAATTAAAATATTTTGGTATAGGTAACGAGAACTGGGGTTGTGGCGGTCATATGCTTCCTGAGTATTATGCCGACCAGTACAGACGTTACGAAACTTACGTTCGTGATTATCATGGTAATGAACATATTTACCGTGTTGCTTGCGGTCCTAATGCTTTTGATTATAATTGGACAGAGGTGCTTTTGAAAAAAGCTTGCAGCAGATTAAATGGCTTGTCACTTCATTACTATACACTTCCCACAGGTGACTGGGGTCACAAAGGTGCAGCATTAACTTATACTGATGATGAATATTATCAAACAATATACAGAGCATATAAAATGGAAGAGCTTGTGCGTCGTCACACAGAAATTATGAATCACTATGATCCTGAAAAACGTGTTGATTTAATTGTTGATGAATGGGGTACATGGTATGATGTGGAAGAAGGTACAAATCCAGGCTTCTTATATCAGCAAAGCACAATCCGTGATGCTTTGGTAGCAGCTCTTACCTTAAATATATTTAATAAACACAGCGACAGAATTCGTATGGCAAATATCGCTCAGACAGTTAATGTGCTTCAATCCGTTATTTTAACTGATGGCGAAAAAATGTTGCTCACACCAACTTATCATATTTTCAAAATGTATAAGTCCCACGCTGAAAATACCTTGTTGGGTAGCTTTATTACAACAGATTATCTTGATGATAAACAAACTCCTGTTTTAACAGAAAGTGCATCTTGTAAAGATGATGGCACAATTGTTTCAACAATTTCAAACGTATCATTAACCGATTGTGAAGAGGTTAAATGTCAGATAGCTGATTTTAAGGTATCTTCCGTTACTGCAGAAATTCTTACAGGTAACGTAAGGGATTATAACTCCTTTGATAAAAAGGATACAGTTAAAACAAAAGAGTTTACAGATTTTTCATTAACTGATGATGGCTTTATTGCAAAAATTCCGCCATGCAGTGTTGTTAAATTTATTATTAAATAATGGTAAACGAGTGTAAAAGGTGTCTTCTGTTGGAAAGTGCACAAGAGGATATGCTTGATTTAATCAAAGAAAAAATCAAAAATCTTTCTCTTGATGAAAAAGTATCTGAGACGGAGTATAAAACAAGGTTAGAGCATTGTGTTAAGTGCGAGCATCTCGTTTCGGGTACTTGCTTTAAGTGCGGCTGTTATGTTGAATTCAGGGCTGCATTTAAAGACCAGAGGTGTCCCGATGTTAAAAATCGCAAGTGGTAATCTGAGTTGTCGCCGTCTTGACAATAAATTTGTATTATAATAAAATAAATAAGATACGTTTATTTTTTTGAAAGGAATTACTCTTTATGATAAAGCCTGAAAATCGTAATTGCTTTGAGTACTTTTGTGAATGTACAAAAGATTTTGGCGTTTATGACGTTGCTGAAAGCTTCGGTAATATGATAAGTCGCAAAAAATTTGTGCGTGATGTGGAAGCGGTAGCAGGGTACCTTGATAGTCAGAATGTAAAAAAAGGCGATGTTGTAACAATTTTTATGCCCAACATCGTTCAATGCTTTGTTGCTTTTTATGCAGTAAACCGTATTGGTGCAGTTGCCAATATTGTTCATCCTCTCACACCGGCAGAGGGTCTTGAGGAAACTGTGAAAAAAACACATTCTAAAGCAATTTTTGTTTTTGATTTAATAATGGAGCCTTATGTTGAGGTTTTGCGTAAGCTTAACAGGCTTGTTATTGTGTGCTCCTCATCTGATTATGCACCAACGTTAACAAGACCGGCATTAAAGGTTTTTGAAAAAATTAAGGTCAAATCAACAAAACCTTCATCAAATACGGTTAATTATCGCACAATCAGTAATCTTACGTTTAGTGCTCCCAAATTAACAGGTAATGGTGAGGATGATGCAGTTTATCTTCACGGTGGCGGTACAACAGGCAAAAGTAAAACAATACGCCTTTCAAATAATAATCTTAATGCTCTTGCACATAAGCTCAGCTTTCTTGATGAGCCTCATGCACCGGGTGAAGAATTTTCATTGATTGTTCTTCCGCTTTTCCATGCATTTGGTCTTGGCGTTGCAATGCATTTTAGTATGTGTGCAGGCTTTACCTGTATTGGTATGCCTTCGTTTTCTGCAGATAAGGCAAATAAATATATAAAAAAATATAACGTTACTTATATTGTAGGCGTGCCTGCAATGTATAAAAAAATGTATGAAGCCTCCAACTTTGACGGCGAACATCTTAAAAAGCTTCGTCTTCTTTGGGCAGGCGGTGATATTGTAAGTGATACTTTCATTAATTCCTTTAACTCAAAGCTTGCAAAATGGGGTGCAAAAGGCAGACTTTACAGAGGCTACGGACTTACTGAGGTTTCATCAGTATGTATTGCAAACGTTAAAGGTGCAAGTAAAGAAAATTCTATCGGTAAGCCTCTTGATGGCTTAACAATTGAAATATGGGATGAAAATAAAAATAAGCTTCCTCCTAATACAATAGGTGAAATTGTAATCACAGGCTCAACTGTAATGCAAGGTTATTTTGATAGTGATGAAAGTGGCGTTTACGAAGATGAAGAGGGTAAGCGCTGGGTTCTTTCAGGTGACCTTGGTTATATGGACGAAGACGGTTTCTTCTTCTTTACAGGCAGGAAGAAACGTATGATAATAATTTCAGGCTACAATGTTTATCCCAATGATATAGAACAAGAGGTGCTTAAGCTTGATTATATTAACGAGGCTTGTGCAGTTCAGGGCTATATAGATACAAAACCTGTAATAAAGCTTTTTGTTTCTTTGGTTCAACCAACCAATAATAAGGAGGAAACCTGTAAGGTTATTAAAGAATATTGTAATTCCAAGCTTGAAAAATTCTCAAGACCAACAACGGTTACTATTCTTGATTCTCTTCCCAAAACAAAAATGGCAAAAATTGACTTTATGAAGCTTACAGATACTCCGCCGACACCTCAGCCTACAAGGAAGGAAATCCGCGAAGAGAAAAAGGCAATCCGCGAAATAGAAAAAGCGGCAAACAAAGCAGGTAAAGAAGCTGAAAGGGCAGAAAAAGAAGAGCGTGAAGCAGCAGAAAAGGCTAAAAATGCAAAGGAAACAAAAGAAGTAAAAAATTCAAATGATTCAAAAGAATCAAAGGAATGATAAGGCATGGAAAATTCAGAAAATAATTTTTTTGAAAAAATAAAAAAGAATCCTTTTGCGGTTTGTCTTGGGATTGTTGTGGTTGCTGTTGCTGTATTTGTTATTTATTGTCTTTCGGGTGCAATAAACCAAAAAATTGTAAATTTTGAAGCACAAAAAACAACAGAATCCACATCTGCCGTAACACAAAATGTTACAGAAACAGTAGCCCCTCAGAACATTCTTAAAACAGGTTCGGTAAAAAAATATACAGATACAATTGAAAATGTTGTTTTTGTAAAAGAGGGTAGCCGTGTAAAGGTTACAGTTGAGTTTAAGGATGAAGAATCTCTTCTTGAAATGCACTATGCTCAGAACGCTTTTTCCTTTGAAGTTGTTCCTGTTTTCTGTTTTTATTTTGATAACGGCTCACAGGTGAAAATGCCGGGTACTTATCAGCTTCTTAATGATAAAAAAAGTGTAGTATATTATCTTTCTGAAATGGAAGATTTTATTAATGCTGTTGCAGTATCAGAAAATAAAACAATCAGCATTAACAATATAATGAGCAGAGAATTTAATATTTATATTCACCACAAAACACGTGATGGAGTTGGCAGAACGCTTCTCGGCACTTATGGTCAGACTGTTGAAGAGTTTAATAAGCTTCACGGTCCTACACCTGCAGTTATTGTAGATAAAAGTGATGATATTAAACTTATTGAAACAATTTCTTGTGATGAGTTTATGTGGGTGGATATTTATTTTAAGGATGAGGCAACTTACCTTAAATATAAAAGTCAGGTTGTTAAAATGGGTTATGAATATGGCGGTAAGCTTTATCAGGGCTCATATATAACCACAGATTATGGCGATATTTATATGATTCGTTGTAAGTTTGATGAGTTTTCATTATCTCCGCTTCTTAAGGCAATGGGCGAAGAAAATGAGTACACAGTCAAAGCATTTTTTGAAGAGTTTGACATTTCAGTTTGGTCAACAGATTATAAAGACTCTGTGGATTTATTTTGCTTTAACGAAAAAACAGAGGTTCGCGAAAGGCTTAATAAATCAACCGCAGTTAACGAATAAAAGAACCGACAGTTCAATTTATGAACTGTCGTTATTTTAATTCAGTAAATAAATACTGAAGTTTAAAACAGAGGCAAAGGTAACCCATAAAATGTACGGTATCATTAAATATGCTGCTGTTTTATTTATTTTATAGAATTCTATTGTTGTTGCAATAATTAAAGCGAGCAGAATAATTATCCATATAAAGCTGAAAAGGTACGCCTGAGCATTGAAGAAAAT
>JAZUMM010000224.1:0-2006 GCA_045603625.1 Acutalibacteraceae bacterium
GGCCATACTTCTGTGTTTCGGAAACTGCGAACTGATTCATACCCTTTGAAACAAGAAGCTCTGAAAGAGTATCTTTAATTTCAGGTGGGTTAACAAGGAATCTTTCGGGGAGCTTAAGGTCGCCGTCATACTGAAGCATACCTGCATAGCAAACGTCAAGCTTTGCGCCCCTGTCAAAATATGTGAATTCATCATTATCAAATGCCATTGAAATTTCAATAGCACGGTCACCACGGAAGTTGAAAAGAACTACGCTGTCACCATCAACAATTGTACCAACCGGTTCACCATTTTCTGCAATAACAAAAGGAAGAAGGTCCTGGTCAATCATACCCTCGTTTTCTGCACGATAAGTTTCAATTGCTTCAGATGCTGATGCAAACTGTCTGCCGATGCCTTTAACGTGAGTATCCCAGCCTGTTTTAACCATATTCCAGTTTGCCTGATAACGGTCCATTGTAACGACCATTCTGCCGCCACCTGATGCGATTTTGCCACAGAATGAATCATCATTTAATTCACTGAGAGCATTTTCAAGCTGCTCTACGTATACAAGACCTGATGTTGCAGGAACATCACGACCATCAAGAAGAATATGACAACGAACGTTTTTTACACCCTCTTTTTTTGCTTGCTTAAGCATTTCAATAAGGTGTGAAATGTTTGAGTGCACATTACCATCGGAAAGAAGACCGATAAAATGAAGAGTTGAATTTTTTGAAATACAGTTACCTGCAATTTCCTGCCATGCAGTTGACTGATAAATTTTACCTGACTCAATTGATTCATTAACAAGCTTTGCACCCTGTGAATATACCTGACCACAACCAAGAGCATTATGGCCAACCTCACTGTTACCCATATCATCATCTGATGGAAGACCAACAGCGCCACCGTGTGCCTTAAGACGAACATTAGGACACTCCTTGAGAAGCTTATCAAGAACCGGTGTATTTGCAAGTGTAACTGCATCGCCAAGTCCTGTTTTTGAATAACCTACACCGTCCATTACGACGAGAAGAACTTTTTCAGACATTTTTAATTCCGCCTTTACAAAATTTTGGGGCAGACGAACCGCCTGCCCTTTGAAATTTTACTTAGATGCTTGCTGCCTTAACAATAACAGAGAAATCTTCTGCTTTAAGTGATGCACCGCCAATAAGACCGCCATCAACATCTTCTTGCGCAAGAAGCTCTGCAGCATTTTTAGCGTTCATTGAACCGCCATACTGAATTGTTACACGGCTTGCACACTTAGGACAATAAATTTCACCAAGAACCTCACGGATAGCATGGTTAACTTCGTTTGCCTGTTCTGCAGTTGCAGTTTCACCTGTACCGATAGCCCAAACAGGTTCGTATGCAATAATAATTCTGTCAAGCTCTTCGTTAGAAACGCCCTGAAGAGCAATTTTAGTCTGTGAGCGAACAACTTCCATTGTTACGCCTTTTTTACGTTCATCAAGAAGCTCACCAACACAAAGAATAACTGTAAGACCGCTATCAAGTGCTGCGCGTACTCTCTTGTTAACTGTTTCATCTGTTTCACCGAAATACTGTCTTCTTTCTGAGTGACCGATGATTACATATTCAACGCCGATTGCCTTAAGCATTGGAGCAGATACTTCACCTGTGAAAGCACCGCTTTCTGCCCAGTGACAGTTTTCTGCACCGATTTTAATATTTGAACCAGCTGCTGCTTCCTGTGCTGCGAAAATGTCAATGTAAGGAACACAAAGAACAACATCGCAATCTGCATTTGCAACAAGAGGCTTCATTTCGTTGATGATAGCTTTTGCTTCATCAGGAGTTTTGTTCATTTTCCAGTTACCTGCGATAACTGCTTTACGAAGTGATTTATCCATATCTGTAAACCCTTTCAAAATACATTTTAATTTATACACGCAACTACCAATACTCTTTAACAGAGTACGCGTAGTTGGTAAGTTAGCGACCCCGTAGCGTATAAAGATACGCGAGTTCGGGTCGGCTAAAATCAGAAACAC
>JAZUMM010000225.1:0-8234 GCA_045603625.1 Acutalibacteraceae bacterium
AAGTTAGTTATTGCTATGGCTGCAGTATGTATTGTTATTTCTGTTATTACAGCAAATAACCTTGCTTCAGTTATGACTCTTATTGCATCAAAAAATAATAGTAAGGAGCCGGCAGAACCGAAGGTTGTTATTCACTATAGAGATAGTGAAGATGGCGGTCAGGCTAATGGCGACAATACAGGCACAAATGATGGTGCAGGTACAAACGACGGTGCGGGCACAAATGATGGTGCGGGCACAAATGATGGTGCAGGTAATGGTACAGGCACAGGTAACAGTACAGGTGACGGTGCAGGCAACGGCGGTTCAGGTGCAGGTTCTGATAATAGTGTAAATGCCGGCGGCAACGCAGGTTCAGGTGCAGGCACAGGTACAAATACAGGTTCAAAGCAAAAAACAACTGCTGAAATCGTTTCCATGTACAATAAAGCAGTAAACAATGCAAAGGCAAACGCAAAAACTGTTACACGTGTTAAAGACGGTGCAACAAACTACAAAAAAATTGCTGAAGCAGGCGGACTTTCAAGTGCTGCATCTACTCTTATGGGTGCATTTATGGTTGAAAGCAAAGATGCTATTGAAGTAAAAAATGAGCCTTGGACAAAAGAAAAGCTTCCACCTGAAAATGCTAAAGCAGCTCTTACAGTAGACGGTGTTAAATCTGCCACATGTAAAGAAGAAGGCAATTATTATATTATTACAATCGTTGGTAAAGATGAGGTTAATCCTAAATCAGGCGGCAAAGGCGTAGGTTCACTTTGCGGTGTTATTCAGGAAGAAACAATCACAGGTTCTATCAGCGCTGTTCCGGGACTTTCATTAAGCGGTATTTCTATTGCTTACGAAAATGTTCAAACAACTGTTAAGGTTGAAAAATCAACAGGCAACCTTGTTGCTCTTACTGTTGATGCTCCTTGTATCCTTTCTCTTTCTGCAAAGCTCGGTTTCATAAAAATCGATAATGCAAGAGTTGGTATCGGCGTATACACAGAGTACACAATCGGCTATTAATCTATAAAATACATAAACACCGTCTTCGGACGGTGTTTTTTAATCTTGAAAAGGTGAGTTCGTGTTTACTGATAATATCGGCAGTGAAAAAATAATTGCTTTATTGAATAATGATTTGAGTAAAAAAGTCAGAATAGATGTTGAAGACGTTGTTGAATCTACAAATGATTCTGTGAAGAATTCAGCTCGTAAAGGTGAAAAGGAAGGGTACCTTTTAATTGCCAATCACCAGACTAAAGGTAAAGGGCGGTTAGGAAGAACATTTTTTTCTCCTGAGGGTACGGGTATATATATGAGCTTGCTTTTAAAACCTTTATGCTCACCTGAAGAGGCGACCTTGATTACAACGGCTGCAGCAGTTTCTGTTTGTGATGCACTTGAAAAAATCGGCGTAAACGGTGTAACAATTAAATGGGTAAATGACATTTTTCTTTATGATAAAAAAGTGTGCGGTATTTTAACAGAATCCGGCTTTACAGGTGATAACAGATTGGATTACGTTGTTCTCGGTGTAGGAATTAATTTGTATGAACCTCAAAACGCGTTTCCTGATGAATTGAAAAACATTGCGGGCTCCGTGTTCAAAAAAGATTGTGATGACGTAAAAAATCGCTTTGTAGCTGAGTTTTTGACAGCTTTTTTTGAGTATTATAATAATCTTTCCTCAAGGTCATACTTGCGGTATTACAAAGAAAGGTGCAATATACTGGGGAAGGATATAAACGTTGTTTCAGGCGGGAATTACTTGCCTGCGAAAGCGATTGATGTTGATGAGAACTGTAATCTTATTGTTCAGTATGAGGACGGTACTGTTTCTGCTTTGGGTAGTGGTGAAATTTCTGTGAGAGCTATTGGTCAACTTGACCAATAAAACGCCGTTTAAATCGTTAAAAAACAATGAGGTAAAATTAAACTTTAGTATTGCATTTGTTGTAAGTTTGTGATAAAATTAGTTTGTATATATAGTAGTGTATTCTGCTATGCTATCTTAATTAGGAGGATTAGTATGAAAGCAACTAAAAGAATTGTTTGCCTTACACTTGCTCTCATCATGACTGCACTTGTATTTGTTATGCCGGCTTCTGCTGCAACAACAGTACCGCTTGTTATGATTGATGGTATAGGCACAACAAAGTTGTACAAGAATTTTGGTACACCGGAAGAAGAAATGATTTTTTCAGGTGGCGACGCATTTGTAGAAGGTATTATTGAAGATGTTGGTGGAGCATTCCTTGGCGGTCTCGTAAGTTTCGGTATCGGTAATAAGGATTTTGATGCTCTTGCAGATAGACTTCTTCCTACAGTTAACACATATCTTAAAGATATAGGTTTCAATCCTGATGGTACTCCTGTAGACGATACAATCGGCTTTTACAGAACATCAGACCCTGTTTCTACATATACTGAGGAAGAAAAAGCAAATTTAAGCACATTTGCTCTTGCTTATGCTGAAAAGCATGGCGAAGAAAATGTTTATAACTTCACTTATGACTGGCGTGCAGACCCAATCGAAAATGCAAAGCAGCTTAACCAGTTTATTTCTGAAGTTAAAGCAAATGCAAAATGCAAAAGAGTTAATATGGTAGCAATGAGCCAGGGCTCAACAGTTGCTCTTGCATACCTTGCACAATTTGGTGGTCATCACCTTAATAACATCGTTTTTGCTGCACCTGCATGGCAAGGTACAAGCACAGTTGGTGATGTTGTTACAAACAATATTGAACTTGATGTATTTGCAGTAGAAAACTATCTTGTTCAGCTTGCAAACGTTAGTGCAACAACACATATTGCTGCATTCGTTATTTCATTCATTGCAAGCTACGATGGTCTTTCAAGAGAGTACTTTGGCGACCTTAATGAATTTGCAACAGGTATCCTTCCTCGTACTTATACAGATAGCTTCCTTCCATACTTTGCAGGTATGCCCGGTATCTGGAGTCTTTGCCCTGCAGAGGATTATGAAATTGGTAAAGAATTCATTTTCGACTCACATGGTGAAGTAATTGACCCTGCTTACGAAGCTGTTATTGATGCATATCACGAAATTCAGGTAAATGCAAAGAAACACGTTGAAAAAGCAATGGAAGACGGCGCAAACTTCTATATCGTTTGCGGTTACAACTGCCAGATGGCTCCTATTTCAACAGGTTACGATTCAAGTGACTCAGTTATTGATACAGTATATATGAGTGGTGGCGCAACTTGTGCAAAATACCTTCAGTCAAATGCAGACTGGGGCAGAATCTACAATCAGAAGATTGAAGATGACCACAACCACGTGTCATGGGATTACAAGGTTGATGCTTCAACATGTATGTTCCCTGAATATACTTGGTTCATCAAAAACCAACAGCACAACAACTATAAGCTTGAAAACGGCACAATGGATATCGTTTTGTGGCTCCTTGATTCTACTGAAAGAGTAACGGTTACTACAGATAAAGAAAATTATCCTCAGTTCTGGCTTTACAACACATACACAAGAACAACAAAACCAATCGTTGTTGATGGTGTTATGGGTGATATGAATGCTTCAGGTAAAGTAAGAACAGACGATGCTTTAATCGCTCTTAAAATGGCATCAGGTCAGCTTCAGCCAACAGACGATGATTACCTCATCGGCGATATTGATGAAGACGGCGAATTTACAATTGAAGATGCTCGTTCAGTTCTTTGCATCGCAGCAGAAATTCCTTGCTAATTAAGATTAAATAATAAAAGTCCCTTGATGTTAATCAAGGGACTTTTTGTTATGTTATTTTGTTCTGTTTTATTTAATTTTCATTGTAAGCTCAATAACACGTTTTGCTGTTTGTTGCATCTCGCCTAAGGTTATGCCGTCCGGCTTGCTGTAGGTTTTAAGTAAGGTTCCATCAGGCTTACGTTTGCCTGTTCTGTTGCCACCGGGCATAAGCACATCCACGCCTGCTCTTACCCTGTAAGCGTTATCTTTAAGTGATGGGAATTCAGGGCTTTGTGAGCTTTGCATCCACCAGTCTGTCATTACAACACCGTCAAAACCCCATTCTTCTCTGAGTATTCTTGTGCAAAGGTCATAATGATAATGTCCCCATACACCATTAATTTTATTGTAAGAGGTCATTATTGTGTATGGCTTTGCTTCTTTCACACAAATTTCAAAGCCTTTGAGGTAAATTTCGCGTAATGCTCTTTGTGAAAGACGGGAATCGGTTTTGTTTCTGTTTGTTTCCTGGGAGTTACAGGCAAAGTGCTTAGGACAGGCACCAACACCGTTTTTCTGCACACCTTTAACAACTGCGGCAGCAGTTTTACCTGTGAGGAACGGGTCCTCGGAATAGTATTCAAAGTTTCTTCCGCAAAGAGGACTGCGGTGAATATTCATACCGGGGGCGAGAAGAATATGTGAGCCTTTTTCACGCATTTCTTTGCCAACCAAAGTATAGATTTCTTCAAGAAGCTCTGTGTTCCACATAGAAGCAAGGCAGGTGCCTATTGGTATAAGCGAGCAACAGGAGCGTATACGTATGCCTGAAGGTCCGTCAGTTGTTGTGATCGGCTTTATGCCTTTGTCTCTGAGCTCTGAAAGAACGCCACCCATAACACCTGCATTGCCTTTGTTTCCCAAAGGGCTATCCATTGTGTAGTCACCACGGCTTATAGCTTCAAGCTCTTTAAGAGATAATTGTGAAACAAAATCCTCAATACTGCATTTACCTGAAACAACGTCATCTAAATGAATACCGCGATTTTCAGGTTCACCAAAGCTTTTCGGAAGGTTATCTGATATTATTTTTTTAAGATTTGTTTTTGATGTGGTAACCGATGTTACCTTACCGCCACAGCCCATAATATCAAATTGCTGTGTTGGAGCACATACTTCTTTAAGCTGCTCTAAAACATAAGTTTTTTCTATTGTAAAGGTATGTACTTTTTTAGCATCTCTTACATTTTCGCCAACGTAAACATTATAGGCTCCTTCTTCAAGAACATAAGCATCCTTGAAGCCTGTAATACCATTGTCATCATAGCTTGCAAAGGTGTAAAAGGGGACATTTATTCTGACTGTGTCTTCTTCACCGGGAGCAAGTTTTTTTGTTTTTTGGAAGCCGCACAAGACCCTTGAAGCTTTACCCAGCTTGCCTGTCGGTGCTTCAAGGTAAACCTGTAAAACATTTTTGCCGCTTAGCTTTCCTGTGTTTTTAGTGTTGATTTCAAGAGTGATTGCTTTAAGGTCGTTGTGAACGTCAGTTGTTGCAGTTTCAAATGTGGTGTAGCCCAAGCCGTATCCGAAAGGATATAAAACGTTTTCCTTTGAAAATGTTTCAAAATATCTGTAACCAACGTAAATATCTTCAAAATAATTATTATATTCCTTTTCACCGAAATGCTCGGCACAAAGATGATTTACGTAATAGTTTGAAATTGTATCGGTGAGCCTGCCTGATGGTTCTTCATCGCCGAAAAGCACATCTGCAATAGCATTACCGCTTTCCATACCGCCTTGATAGGGGATAATAATTGCACAGTTGTTTGAAAGTAAATCTTTTTCCCAAAGCATATCCATAATACTGCCTATGTTCATAACAATAACAGTATTTTTAAAGCTCTTTGAAACACGCTTTATAAGTGAAGACTCTTCATCTGTTAAATAAAAACTACCTTTTGTTAAGTAGTTTTCTCTGTCTTCACCTGCGGAACGGCCAATAACAATTACGGCACAATCGCTGTTATCTGCAGAGGCTTTTATAAGCTCATCGCTTACGGGCATTTCGTTGTAATAGTGAGGCCAATGACCCCAAAATCCGTGGTCGGGCGGATTTTTTTTGCACCAATCAGAGTATATGCTCGCAAGGTTTTCGTTTAACTTTGCGTTTTTATTTCTGAGACCTTCCATAAGGCTTACAGTGTACGGCTTAATAACATCACCGCCTGAACCGTAGCCAACGTACATATAATCGTTTTGAACTCTGCCGAATACTGAAATAACAGAATCCTTTGAAAGTGGCAAAACGTTATCGTTCCTGAGTAGTACTGTTCCTTCTGCTCCGGCTTTTCTGATAAGCTCAGGCATACCCGGTGTAACGGTTTTTTCTAAATCGGTAGTATCACCGCTTTCGTTTTGTGAAAGACGATTAATTAACAGACCGACTGTGTTAAAGGTTTTTCTTTTTACTTTTTCAAAAAAATCCAATCAAAACCCTCCAGTTAAATTCATTTATTAAATTATACAAATTTGTTACATATAGGTCAAGAGGCGTGAAAGAACATAATTTGTAACACAACAAAAAGTGTACTCCGGCAGAGAATTGTATGTATTGAGCTTAATTGATAAAATAAGAATAATATATTGAGTCGGGGTGTAAGTATGTTGGAAAAGGGTGCAGTTGTATTTGGTAACTGGACTGTCGAAGAAAAAATAGGTTCAGGAGCATTCGGTACAGTTTATAAAATAAAAAAAGAAGAATTTGGCAAGGTGTTTTATGCTGCGATGAAGGTTCTTCGTGTTCCGCAAGATAAAGATGAACACAAACACTTACGCAGCGAGGGTATGGATGAAGTCAGTATATCAAATTATTATACTCAGATAGTGCAGGATTTTGTTAAAGAAATTGAACTCCTTTCATCCTTGGACGGCAATACTAATATTGTGGATTATAAGGACCATGTTATTGAATCAGACGGTAATATGGGTTATACCATTTATATTAAAATGCAACTGCTTACTCCATTATCAAATACATTTTTTGATGAAAACGGTAAAATCCGTTTTATGGACACAAAAGATGTTCTTGAGTTGGGTAAGGATATGTGTACTGCACTTGAAATGTGCGAAAGACGTAATATTATTCACCGTGATATTAAAATAGATAATATTTTTATATCTGACACAGGTGACTATAAATTAGGTGACTTCGGTATTGCAAAGCAGCTTGAAGCAACGCAGGGCGAAATGTCTAAAAAGGGTACCGTGCTCTATATGGCACCTGAGGTTTTTCGTGGCGAAAACTATGATAAAACAGTAGATATCTATTCACTGGGCATTGTTCTTTACAGACTTCTTAACAAAAACAGAGCACCGTTTTTTCCTGATTATCCTACACCTATTAAATTTACAGATAAAGAAATTGCGAATGCTAAACGCTTAAGAGGAGATATTTTACCTGATATAGCAGGTGTCAGCGCAGAGTTAAATGCAGTTATTAAAAAGGCATGTGCTTTTGATTCAAAAGACAGATATCAGTCTGCAAGTGAATTAAAGGCTGCTCTTGAGAATGTGTCATTAACTGCAAGTGTAGCCGCAGTTGAAATTATTCAAAAGCCTGTAATTTCTTCTTTTGAAGAGGATAAAACACAAACAGCTTTTGCAGAAGCTTCTGTTGCACCCGTTGTTGAAAACACAATGGATGAGGATAAAACTGCAAGTGCGTTTGAGGTTACTCCTGTTTCTTTAAATTTTGCGGAACCGATTGAGAAAAAATCTGTTAAACCAATTGTTGAAGCTGTATTTGATGAGGATAAAACCGCAAGTGCATTTAATAATGTTTCGATTGCAAAAGGATATAAAGAACCGGAACCTAAAGCTGTCAATTCTGTTGCAAAAACAGATGAGAAGGAAAAAATTGATATACCGGTTGATATTATTTCAAAAAAGACAGTCAACGATAGGTTAGGTGAAAATAAAAAGTATTCCGAAGAAAATAATTCATCTTCAAAAAACAACAAAGTAAAAAGAATAGTCGCTGCTGTTCTTATAATTGCAATGTTGAGTCCACTTTTTGGTTTGGTTTTTAGAAAAATAAACGCTAATCTGGAACAATATTATGAGGAAACTGTTGCTCAGCCACAAGAAACGCTGTATTTTTCCGATTCTCATCCACAGGAAACAGTAGCTTTTTCCGATTCTCAGGAGTCTGATGTGTTTGATGTTACAACTTTAAATAATACAGATAATTTAATAATATATGATACTAATGTCTGTATTGAGTCTGTTTACGCAACATCTGAATTAGAGGAAGAATATGCTTTATACAATGCCGGTTTAGTTTGTGATAATGACATTTCAACTGCATGGGTTGAAGGTAGTGAAGGTCATGGCGTTGGAGAGGGAATAACAATATGTTTTGATAAATGCTATTTAGTAAATAATATAGTAATAAATGCAGGATATCAAAAAAATGATGAAATTTACTTTAAAAACAGCAGACCTAACAGAATTCAACTTTTATTTTCAGATGGTACAT
>JAZUMM010000226.1:0-5628 GCA_045603625.1 Acutalibacteraceae bacterium
ATTTGTGTCAAACATACTTGTTGAGGGTATTATGCCCGCTTTAGTTTCTCATTTTAAAAATGATGGTACCATTTTGAAGGATTCTATTAAAGCTAATATGGATAGGAATTTCAGCCAGGGTGCCCGCGGTTTTTATATTTGCGGTTCAACAGGCGAAGGTCCTGTTATTACAGCAGATATGAGAAAAGAAATTGCAGAAACAGTTGTTGAACATAACAATGGCAGAGGTCTTATTGTAAACCACATAGGCGCTGCCGCAACAAAGGATGCTTTTGAACTTGCTCGTCACGCTAAAGAGTGTGGATGTAATGCAGTTTCCAGTGTTGTACCTAACTTTTATTTCAAACATACAGATGATGAAATTATTGATTTCTACAAAAGAGTTGCAGATGAATCTGAACTTCCTGTAATTGCTTACGTTCAGAATCTTCTTACATCAGATTCTGTTAATCTTATGAAACGTCTTATTGAGGTTGACGGTGTAATCGGTTGTAAGTTTACATTAACTGATTTCTATTCAATGCGCAGAATCAAAGAGCTTAACGGTGGCGATATTAACGTTATCAACGGTCCTGATGAAATGCTTATTTGCGGTCTTTCAATGGGAGCAGATGCAGGTATCGGTTCAACATATAACCTTATGTGTGGCGAATATGTTAAGCTTCGTAATCAGTTCCTCGCAGGGGATATTGAGGGTGCTCGTCAGACTCAGTATAAGGTTAATAAGGTTACAGAAATTCTTATCAGATATAACGTTTCACGTGCTGTAAAGTATATACTTTCTCTTGATGGTATTGAAGCAGGCGAAATGGCATATCCTATGGCTCCGCTTACAGAGGAACAAAAGACAATGCTTGTTAAAGAGCTTACAGATGTGGGCTTTTTTGAGAACTATAATAAATAAAAATTAAATAACCATATTTTTGAAAGGAAAATAACAATGGCTATTAAAAGTGTAACAAGATTCGGTATTCAAAGAAAAATTGTTGCAAACATGACAACTGAAAGTTGGCAAAACATTCCTCACGTTAGTTATCAGTACGAACCTGATGTAACTCATTTTATGGAAGAATTAAAGAAATTTCAGGAGTTACATAATTCAGATGATGGTCCTAAGATTACTTTAAATGCAGTTCTTCTTAAAGCAATCGCCGAGGCTATTGAAAATGACCCTTGCATTAATGCTCATTTTCATTTTGAAAAAGGTCTTGTACGTGGTAAGGTTACAGAATTTGATAATATTGATATTTCAGTTCCGTGGATTCTTCCTGATGGCAAAATGATGACTATCACAATGAAGGATATGGGTAACAAAACTCTTAAAGAAATTGCTGAGTATCAGGCAGATATTAATCGCCGTCTTGAAAAGACTGTTCTTGTAGAGGCACTTTATTCGGTATCATTCCACGATACGTTAGACAAGTTGAAAAAAGGCCATATTATAAAAGCTATTAAACGTATTTACGGTGCTAATACAGGTAAGCACAAAATCGTTCGCCTTAAAGGTGCAGAGAAAAAAGCATACAAGGCAATTCCTGATACAGAAAAAATTACAAGAGCAGACCTTAAACAAGGAACGATTACGGTTTCAAACGTTGGTGCAGATACAAGAGGGCTCAGCGGTGAAATTGCAATGCTTATGGTTATTCCTCCGCAGGTTTGTGTTATAGGTATTGGTACTCTTCAAAGAAAGCCGGTTGTTATTAAAGATGAAAACGGTGAAGAAAAGGTTGAAATAAGAACAATTCTTCCTATGAACATTGTTTTTGACCACCGTGTTCTTGACTTTGGTGAGGTTAGACCATTCCTTACAAAAATGGAAGAGTTTTTCAAAAATCCTGAATTAGTATTAAACGAAAATGCATAAATACATATAATTTTTACAAAGAGTGTAAATGGGTTACCAAAAACTATTTACACTCTTTTCTTTTTTCGATAATATTTTGAATTTTTTGTTGTAAAAGAAAATTAAAAGCTTATCGTTTGTATAGTGTAAGCATTTTCAATAAAAATTTCTTTTTTGTATTGCAATTATTGTAATATGTGTGCTATAATACCTTGTAACTATGTAGAAGTTTTAGGACGGTGTTTTATGTCAAAAAAAATCACAGCCCTTTCCATAGCGATTTTAGTTTTTGCATTATCCGTTACGGTTGCAATGAAAAATGAATCTTCTGTAAAAACAGATGTTTCAAGCTTTAAAGGTAATTCTTATGCAGCAAGTGACAGTGCTTCAACCACCTCTCTTAAGGATTATGTTAGCGACCAGGTTGGTAACATAACTAATATCGGCGGTATAATCGGTGATATTTCAGATATAGGTGGTGACCTTGGCAACCTTGTTGGTGGCGGCTCCGGCCTTGGCGGTCTGGGTGGTTCAGGTGGCGCCGGCATAGGTGATGCAATCGGCGGTATCGGCGATGTTTTGGGTGGTATACTAAATAATAATCAAAGTGGAGGTAGCGGCGGGACCGGTTCAGGTACTTACGCTGTAAATACAGAAACTTTAGGGTATATAGATGTTGTTCCTGCAGTTTCTAATTTTACACTCCCGGCTTCTACTGTGACTCAGGCTGCTTCTTCTGAAGAAACAAGCCGTGTTAACGAAACAGTAGACTTTGCTGCAACTGCAAACCCGTATCAAAAACCCACAGGTGAGCTTAAAGGTGGGGATAGCGGTGAAGGCGTTAAATGGATGCAATGGATTTTTATTTACACACGTTACGGTCTTAAGGATGACGGCATTACAGGTGTTTTTGATGAAGACACAATGGCAGTTGTAAAAAAACTCCAGAAATCAACTGGTATAACTGTTGACGGTGTTGTTGATGAAGAGGTTATTGCTCAAATAGAGCTTCTTTATTTACAAGAAATTTACGGAACAACTTTAGCAGGCACTACTGTACAGGAAAGCTCACAGCAAGCACAAAATGATGAGCCCGGTGAAAAGGATGATTCATCTGAATTATTGCCTTTAATTATAGCTGTTATTGTTTTATGGATAGTGGCTATTGTATTTGCAGTTGTTATTTTCATAAAAAAGAAAAAGAAAAAATCAACGGCAAAAAAAGTGACCGAATCAAAACCTGAACCTGAACAAAAGGCTGAAGATTCTTCACAAAATAGTTAATAATGGTGTGTTTTCACCGTATGTATATGTTTTATTTTCAAGAGTTAGGGAACTCAAAAGGAGACTTTTAAATGGATAAGTATTTAATTATCAATGCCGACGATTTTGGTATGAGCCACTCCACAAACATGGCAATTTTTGACTTGTTTGAAAAAGGCGGTATTACATCTTCAACAATCATGACACCTTGCGGATGGGCTAAAGAAGCAGGCGACTGGGCTGCAAAGCATCCTGAATTTGCAGTTGGTGTGCACCTTACATTTACAAGTGAATGGGGCAAATACAGATGGTCACCAATCGCTCAGGCAAAAACACCTTCTTTAAGAGATTCAGAGGATTTTATGTATCATGAATCAGATGAATTTGAAGAGAATAGCGATATTGACGAAGTAGAGGAAGAAATCAGAGCACAAATTAAGCGTTTCCGTTCATACGGTTGTGAGCCATCACACCTTGATAACCATATGGGTTCACTTTATGGTATTGAAACAGGTCGCTTTGAGCTTCTTAACCTTACACTTGATATTGCAGGTGAAGAAGGTCTTCCATTCCGTTTCCCGGGTACATACGTTCCTGAAATGTTTGATAATGATACTCTTGAGGTTAAGATTGATAAAGACCTTATTGCTATGATGTATGGCAGAATTCTTGATTATGCTAAAGATCAGGAGGTTGCTTTGCCTGATTTCCTTATTCCGGGTGAATGGAACGGTCCTCAGAATGATAGCTACGAGAATTATAAAGAGTATATTTACGAGCTTTACAAAACATTCCCTAACGGTATTACTGAAACATATATTCACCCTGCACTTGAATGTGATGAGCTTAAAGCAATTACAGGTGCATGGCACAGAAGAGTCTGGGAGCATAAGTTGTTCTCTGACCCTCAGACACTTCAACATATTAAGGCTTGCGGTATTCAGCTTATTAACTATCGCGACCTTAAGAAAATGAAGGGCTATTGATAATATTACTTGAAGAGAAACGGGCATTTTGGAAACAAAATGCCCGTTGTTTTTTAATTTTTTAAAAAAATTTAAAAAAATTTCAAAAAAAGTGTAGTATTTGCAATTTTTTGACATATATAAACGGATAGTGAAAACTGTCTGTTAGCGGGAAGGCAAAAGGAGGACGTTTTGTTCAGTTGCGGTTAAAATATTTATTGCCTTCCCGTTATTTTCAAGAAACAAGAGAAAGCTTCATGAAAGGTATATATTTTTAAAATAATAAAATTTAAACTAAACATGTTTTTTTAGGGACGGGCAACCGTCCCTTTTTTACCTCTCTGGTGAAGATAGGGGGGACCGCGACGGAACGAAGTGGAGTCGGGGTGGAGAGTTCTAGCACCATTTGGTGCGTATAATCAAACAACCTATTTCTATGTCAAAAACCACATAATATTTTTGTCATAAATGCTACTAGAAAATAATGTAAATTGATTTATAATTATTGTGTAATTATTTAAATTGAAGGATTAGATTAAGATGAAGAAATTAATGTGTTTTTTATTAATTTTTGTACTTATAAATGCTTTGTGTTCTTGTAGTAAAGAAGATTCTTTTGAAAATAGTAATAATGAAGGAAATAACACTAATTTTGAAGAATCAACATTTAAAGGACAAAAATCAGAATTAAATTCGCAGGATAAATCAAATATAACTGTACTTTCTGCAGGTTCTGAATATACAGTTGGTTTGAAATCTGATGGCACAGTTATTGCTACGGGCGATAATGCTAATGGTCAATGTGATGTTTCCGGTTGGACAGATATCGTTGCAATTTCAGCAGGTAGTTGGCATACAGTTGGCTTAAAATCCGATGGTACTGTTGTTGCTATCGGTGATAATTATGATGGTCAATGTAACGTATCTGATTGGTCAAATATAATAGCTGTATCTGTAGGCTTAGGTCATACAGTTGGTTTACAGTCTGATGGTACCGTTGTTGCTGTTGGTAATAATTACGATGGGCAGTGTGATGTGTCTGAGTGGACAGATATAATTGCAATCTCGGCAGGTTATGAATATACGCTTGGTTTAAAATCTGATGGCACAGTTGTAGCTACCGGTGATGCAGAATACGGACAGTGCGATGTTGCTGGGTGGACAGATATAATTGTTATTGATGCAGGATATTATCACACAGTTGGCATAAAATCAGATGGAACTGTTATTGCTACTTCCTTCCAAGAAGACGAATTTATAAAAGATTATGGTCAATGTAATATATCCGACTGGACAAATATAATTGCAATATCTGCAGGTTGGTGCCACACAGTTGGTCTAAAATCGGATGGCACAGTAGTTGCTGTGGGTAAAAACGAGTATGGACAGTGCAATGTGGAAGAATGGGCGGATATAGTAGCTGTTTCTGGAACCTATGAACACACAGTCGGATTGAAATCAGATGGTACGGTTGTTGCTGTGGGTTGGAACGAATATGGCCAATGCAATGTAGGTGATTGGGATGATATTTGTGTTCCAGTAAGTTATTAATAA
>JAZUMM010000227.1:0-7946 GCA_045603625.1 Acutalibacteraceae bacterium
TCCTTTTCATCAGGATATGTAAATCTTAGCATCCCCGTATGTGCTGATACAGTTGCTTCCGCGAAAATATTATAACGCTCTAAATTCACAGAATAATAGCCTGCTCTGGCACATTCATTGTCGTGAGAAAATTTTGATTTCCAACCGACATTTCCTCTTTTAAAAGTTACTTCCTCATTACTGCCACTTCGAAGGTCAGTTTCTCCAATAACAGGCATAATTTGTAAGTTCCCCAGGTCCCCATACCACCCGATTCCACTCATATGATTGAAACTAAACCCCTCAATAGTATTGTGACAATAATTATATCCGCTACCGTTATCGCCACCGCTTACTGTATCAGGTGAAAGCTGAACCATTCCGCCCGGAACACAAGCGCCCGGATATGTTTTTCCGCCACCGTGAGATTGTTCAATCTGACCATCACCAACAGTGCCTATCATCGTATCTACATACAAAGCTTTTTTCATAAAAAACACCAACTAAAACACTTTTTACTTTTTATCAATTTACACTTATGCATTTTAGCATATCACCCATAAAAAAACAACTTAAGAAAACATTTTAATATAATATTTTACCGGTTATACTTTATTGATTTTCTTGAATTACTCTACGTGTAATGATATAATTATAAAAAAACTTTTTAGGTTGTGAGAAAATGTCAACAAAACTTTGGTACAACGAATTTATTGATGATTGGATGTGGGCTTTGCCATTAGGCAACGGCAGAATCGGAGCTATGGTTTACGGCAACCCTGATTGCGAGCAAATTGAAATAAATGAAGAATCTCTCTGGAGTGGCAGACAGATTCAGGAGCAATACCACGCATCACCTGAAAGCTTAGCACAGATACGCAAGCTCCTTTCCCAAGAAAAGCTGGAAGAGGCTGCTGCACTTGCACGCGAAACCTTTTTATCAGATCCGCCTGTTGTACGCTCTTACGAAAGCTTTGGCGAAATATTTATAGATTTCTTTGACAAATCACCTTATACAGATTATCACAAGGAATTGGAGCTTTCCCAGGCTATATGCCGTACTTCATGGAAAAGAAGCGGTGCAATTTTCAGAAGTGAATGTTTTGTAAGCGAGGATTACGACGGTTTTGTTTATAACATACATACAGACGGCAAGCCATTTTCCTGTAACGTATCACTTAAGCGTAAGCAGGATGCTTTTTCTGCTTGCCTTAACGATAATACAATAATTCTTAACGGTAAGGTTTGCTTTGCTACCCATCACTATTATGGTGAAGGCGGAGAAGGAATGTCATTTTACGGCAAGCTCAAAATCAAAACCGACGGTAAGCTAACCGTAAATCACAGTTATGTTACCGTAACAGACGGAACATACTTAACCATTTTCGGTGCATTTGAAACAAACTACAATCCCGAAAAATTCGACATTGACGAAAGCATTAATTATAAAGAAAAGGCTACTGCTTGCATTGAAAAGCTTTATTCAGAAACCTACGAATCCCTCAAAGAAAATCACATTGCATCTCATCAAAAATGGTTTGCAAGCAATGAATTGAAATTGGAAGAAACAGATATAAGTAAGCTTCCTACAAACCAACGTATAAAGGAATTGCGTTGGGACGAATACGACCCTGATTTATTTGCATTATACTACAATTTCGGCAGATACTTGTTAATTGAATCATCGGGCAAAAATGCGCGTTTACCTGCAAACCTGCAAGGAATATGGTGCCACGATTTTAATCCACCATGGGGCAGTGACTTTCACACGAACATAAATCTCCAGATGAACTACTGGCCTGCGGAATGTACAAATTTATCTGAAACCACAATACCTTTTATCCATTTTATTAAAATGGTCAGCTCCTTCGGTTCAAAAACAGCAAAAGAGCTTTTTGGTGCTAGAGGATGGGTAATTAACCACACCACAGATGCATTCGGAAGAACAGGCGTTCACGATAGCGTCGACTGTGGATTTTTCCCTATGGCAGGTCCTTGGCTTTGCCTTAACTTATGGGAGCATTACGAATATACCGAAGACGTTGATTACCTTAAAGAAATTTATCCTATACTTAAAGGCTCCTGTGAATTTGTAGAAGATTACCTTATTGAAGATGAAAACGGATATTTAATAACCTCGCCCTCCAATTCACCTGAAAATGAATTCTATTACACAGACGAAAACGGTGAAAAGAAAGAAAGTATGTTTACACAAGGGGCAACTATTGACTTTCAGATAATTTACGCCTTGTTCACACGTACTGCTCATGCTTGCAAGGTATTAAACATTGACAATTCCTTTGCAGAAGAGCTTTTTGCTACCCTCAAAAAATTACCGCCAATGGAAATAAGCGAAAGATACGGTACTATACGTGAATGGTACAAGGATTACGAAGAAACAGACCCGGGACACAGACACA
Source organism: Acutalibacteraceae bacterium (assembly GCA_045603625.1). GTDB lineage: Bacteria > Bacillota > Clostridia > Oscillospirales > Acutalibacteraceae > DTU089. Next base: position 2,400 of record JAZUMM010000227.1, read on the forward strand.
TTTCACATTTATTTGGTCTTTTCCCTGCAGACCAGATAAACGAAAATAACCCGGAAATATACGAAGCCGCAAAAAGAACTATTGCACGCCGTATTGAAAACGGAGGCGGTTCAACAGGTTGGTCACGTGCCTGGACTGTATGCTTTTACTCACGTCTTAAAGACGGCGAAAATGCCTTGAAGCATTTAAAATATCTCCTTGAAAAGTGTACTGCATATAATCTTTTTGATATTCATCCGCCTTTCCAGATAGACGGTAACTTTGGTGGTATAACAGGTATAACCGAAATGCTCATTCACAGTCATCTCGGCTCACCTGACGAAAGAATTACAGAGCTTCTTCCTGCTCTTCCCGAAGAATGGAAAACCGGCTCCGTAAAAGGCGTAAGAGCAAGAGGCGGTTTCACCTTTGATTTAATATGGGATAACGGTAAATTAAAGGAATTCAGTGTAACCGCTGATTCATGTTCAACTCTTAAATTACAGCTTAATGACCGCGTTTTTGTACCACAGGGATACAATGCTGACGGCTCAATTATTTCCATTCCTTTAAATGCAAATGAAACAAAGACATTCACTTTATAATCTTCGAGAGGAGTATACTTATGCGAAAAAGACAAGTTCACCTTGATTTTCACACAAGTGAATTTTTAACAGTAGGTAACAAATTCTCAAAAGAAAGCTTCAAAAAGGCTTTGAAGGACGGTCACGTTAACTCTATTACTGTTTTTTCAAAATGTCACCACGGATGGTCATATCATCCCACAGAGGTTAACAAAATGCATCCCTGTCTTTCTTTTGATTTACTTGGTGCTCAGCTTGAAGTCTGCAAAGAAATAGATGTTAATGCACCTGTTTACATTTCTGCAGGTTTTGATGAAAAGGAATTTATTGAAAAACCTGAATGGCGTTACATTATTTCACCTGACCCTGAAAGGCAAAAGGAGTATGAAAATGAAGTGCATTTTCACCTTTTGTGCTTCAACACAGGTTACCTTGATTTTCTTTGTGCACAAATTGAAGAAGTAATGAAAAAATATAACCCTTGCGGAATTTTTCTTGATATTATTTCTCCGAAAGTATGCTACTGCGATAAATGTCGTAAGGATATGGAAAATATCGGACTTGATATTGAAAATGAAAACGACAGAAATAAATTTGCTCTTATTACGTTTAACAAATACCTTGAAAAAACAAATAATGCCGTAAGAAAGCATAGTAATACGGCAACGATTTTTCATAATAGCGGTCATATTCCTAAGGGTGACCACAATTTTATTGAAAGCAACACACACCTTGAGCTTGAAAGTCTGCCAACAGGCGGTTGGGGTTACGACCACTTCCCTCTTTCTGCTGCTTACGTGCGCTCACTTGAAAACAAGGAATTTTTAGGTATGACAGGTAAATTCCATCAAAGCTGGGGCGAATTTGGCGGTTTCAAGCATCCTAACGCTCTTATATACGAAACAGCTTTAAGTGTTGCAAACGGTGCAGGCTGTTCCATTGGCGACCAGATGCATTCATCCGGTGAAATGAACTCTTCAACATATAGACTTATAGGAAAAGCATATTCACTTATTGAACAGAAAGAGCCTTGGCTTGATAACGCAAAAAACATTGCAGATATTGCTGTGCTGAGTGCAGAAGCAATTACAGGTAACAGAGATGTAAAAGCAGATACAGGTGCAAACAGAATGTTACTTGAAGGAAACTACTTATATAATTTTATTGACGAAACAATGGATTTTTCTCAATACAAGGTACTTATTGTTCCTGATATTGCTGTTACAAATACCAAAACAATCAAAAAAATCAAAGATTTTGCAGATAACGGCGGTAAGGTTATCGGTACAGGCGAAGCTCTTGTAAAGAATGGTAGCTTTTATCTTGATACCGGTGCAGAGTATATAGGTGAAAATGAGTTTAATCCCACATACCTTGTTCCTTGCTACGAGACTGTAAATGGCAGAACAGAATACGTTATGCGTTGCAGGTCATATAAAATCAATATTAAAGACGGACAAGTTGAAGCATATGTGCAAAACCCGTATTTTAACCGCACACTTGAACACTTTTGCTCACATATGCATGCTCCCAATAATATTGAATCTCAAATGCCTGCAGTTACAATTAAAAACAATATTGCATATATTGGCTGGGATATTTTTACGGCGTATGCTACACACGGTCACATATACTTTAAAGAATTGTTTGTTAATATTCTTAATAAGCTTATAAAAAATGAGCGTACACTTAAGGTTAATATTCCTGATAAGGCAGTTGTAACATACACAAGGCAGGAGGAAAAGAAACGAAATATTCTTCATCTTCTTTTTGCTCACACTACTGTACGCGGAACAAACACAGAAGTGATTGAAGATACGGTTCCCCTTTATAATGTAGAGTGTTCAGTTGCAAAATGCAAAAAGCCTTCAAAAGTTTACCTCGCTCCATCTGAAGAAAAAATTGATTTTAATTACGAAAACGGCGAGCTTACCTTTACGGTTCCTGAGGTAAACATTCATCAGATGATATGTATTGAAGACTGAAAAGTTGATTTTTAATCACACAATCTGTTATACTTGTTTCGCTAATAACTATTTTGGGAGATAAATTATGCCTGAATTCAAAGATTATTTATCTGTAATATTTGAAAATGATATTCAAAAAGCAGTATTCAGCAAGCCTGCTTCTGATAGCAACGAATTTAAAAAAATAACTGTAAGCAGAATGCCTAAGTTTTACCAGATATCAAAGTTTACTGAAAAACAGGTTTTTCACGAAAACGTTGATTTTGGTGAAATTACTATGCGTTGTAAGGAATTAACGGAAAATTGTTTTTTGCAGGTATTTGCACGCTCAGAAAGCAAAGAATTCAACGTACTTATTAAACAAAACGGCAAAATCTCCTTCAAAGAAAAAACCACAGCCGTGCAAAAGCAAGCACTCCTTGAACACAATCGTAAAAAACAATACATTCTCAACGAAGGGGACGTCATTGAGCCCCTTGTTGATATGGGTATATTTACAAAAGACGGCAAGGTAGTTCAATCAATGTATGATAAATACAAGCAAATTAACCGCCTTATTGAAATAATTGATGATTCTGTTCGTCAGCACGATTACAAAAAGCTTAACGTTATTGATTTTGGTTGCGGTAAATCTTACCTTACCTTTATTGTTTACTATTATTTGACCGAAATCAAAAAAATTGATACTACAATTATCGGTCTGGACTTGAAAAAGGACGTTATTGAAAAATGTAATAAATCTGCTGAAAAATACGGATATAAAAATCTCAGATTTGAATTAGGTGATATTAACGGTTATAAGTGTCCTTTCCCTGTTGATATGGTTATTACGCTTCACGCTTGTGATATTGCAACAGATTTTGCATTATACAATGCCATTAACTGGGGTGCAAAAATGATTTTTTCAGTCCCCTGTTGTCAACACGAATTAAATGGTCAGATTAAAACTGACAATCTTTCAATTTTAACCCGTCACGGTATAATCCAGGAACGTTTTTCGGCATTACTTACAGATTCAATACGCGGTAATCTGCTTGAATATTGCGGTTACAAAACACAACTGCTTGAATTTATTGATTTTGCCCATACTCCAAAAAACATACTTATACGTGCAGTTTTAAGGAACTCCACTCCAAAAGCAACAAAAGAAAAAGCTTTAAACGAAGTAAACTCTGCAATTAAAGAGTTTAACGTAAGCCCAACCCTTTATAATCTTCTTATTAAAAAAGAGGCACAATATGAAAAGTAAAACTTCATTAGTATTTACAGGTGACGTAGGATTTGACCGCTATATGTACGGCAAATGGGATGATGAAAATTTGATTTCGAAAGAAATTCTTGAATTCCTTCACAATGCCGACCACGTTATTACAAACGTTGAAGGTCCCGTTGCCGAAGCAGAGCAAAACACCACAACAGACGGCGCTCAACAGCTTCTTCACACAATTGACCCCAAGGCAATAAAAGTATTCAGAAAAATGAATGCAGATATATGGAACATCTGCAATAATCATATTATGGATGCAGGCGAATACGGAATCAAAAGCACCTTGGATTTTGCCAAACAAGAAAACGTACAAACAATTGGTGCCGGCATGAATATTCACGAAGCACGTAAGCCTGTTATACTTAACGAAGCTGGCGGTATTGGAATGTTTGGCGTAGGCTACCAAAGAGCTTGCCGAAAAGCAGATGAAGAAAAAGCAGGTTGCTACAGCTGGAGTGACCTTGATGAAATTCAGAAAAGTATTGATGAAATAAAATCAAAATGCAGATGGTGTATTGTTGTTGCTCATGCAGGTGAAGAATTCACACCACTTCCGTCACCATATACAAGGGAACGCTACAGAAAGTATCTTAAAATGGGTGCAGATATTGTTATAGGTCACCATCCTCACGTGCCTATGAATTATGAAACTGTTGGCGATAAAATAATTTTTTACTCTTTGGGAAATTTTATTTTTGATACAGATTACCAGCGTTCACAATTCAACACCCAGTTTGGATTATTAATTAAACTTAATTTTACAGAAGAGGCTTTCAACTTTAATCCTATGGGGCTTGAAATTGTACGTGGTGATGAAAAAATCATTAAGGCAGACTTGCCTGATATTTTTGTTGACGTACAAGAAGAAGATTTTAACCTGCTATCTCCCCTTTCTGCCAAAATGCATATTGCCGCTACAAAAAGGCAAATGGCGTACCTTAATCCTCAAAGGTTTAAAAATGCAACTGAAGAGGAGTGGGCAGAGCATTTTAAGGAACCACTGCGCACAGGTAGAGTTCCCGGTGAAACACTTGACTTTTTTATTCTTTGTCCACTTGCAGAAACTGCAGAAAACGGAGAATGGCAAAAAAGCAAATTGGAAAAGGTAAAAAAATATATACTTGAACAAATATAAAAAAACCTCTCAAGCTTAAGCTTGATAGGTTTCCATTTATAACTTATATTTCAGAAGAAAAGACTATTATAAATAATAGAGCCCATTTCGCTTGTACAATACCAATCACCATCTATTTTGGCAACGGACTTTGTATGGATTCTACATCCTCATCCACAATTGTTAACAAAGTATTTTTATCAACGTTTTCTGCTTGTGCAACTCTTTTTGCATGAGATATTACAAGCTTTTCGAAAACATTTCTGACAAATCTGCCGTTTGCGAAATTTTCTTTTGATTCTTCTAAAAAACAACAAAAATATTCTTCAATAGATTTTCTGGCTTCATCTGTCAATATGTAATCATTTTTTTCACACATAACATCAAGAATTTTAATAAGCTCTTCGACTGAATAATCATCAAATTCAATAAAAGTATTAAACCTTGATTTCAAGCCCGGATTAGATTCAAAAAATTTATTCATCGGCTCAGTATACCCGGCAACGATTACAACTAAATCGTTACGGTAATCTTCAAGGGCTTTTGTTAATTCGGTTAAACATTCCCGACCATAAGAAACGGAATGCTCATTTTCGGTAATACTATATGCTTCATCAATAGAAAGCACGCCACCTT
>JAZUMM010000228.1:0-5874 GCA_045603625.1 Acutalibacteraceae bacterium
CTTTGATGATTTTGATAAGAATGTTGTAAAAGATGGCGTTAATATCATCCTTATTGATAGAGGAACTTTAGATCATTATATAGCTATAGGATCCAATGAATCAAAGTTTTATGGATATAATGTTTATAATAGAAATGAAGACAAAGTAGAATTGACGTTTGACCAAAAATCAATAATATATAATAAGGTAAACGATAATAAGGAAAACAAAATTAAAACTGAAAATGGGAAATTGTTGATTACGATATCGTTGTCTGAAAATAATTGAAGTAGGAGAACATAAATATGAAACTATGCAACAAAATATTATCTTGGTTTTTATCTGTAATAATGATATTTTCATTTGTTCCACTAACAGCAAGTGCCGCAACCATAAGTGGTACATGCGGTGCGAACTTAACCTGGTGTTTGGATGAAAATACGGGTGTGTTTACAATATCAGGTGAAGGTACAATGGAAAATTACGAGGACATTACTTATAGTAATTCTCCGCCATGGGAATATAAAAAAAATTATATAAAGAAAGTCATTATTGAAAATGGTGTAACAACAATTGGCGATTATGCATTCGATATGTGCCATAATCTTGTAGAAATTGTAATACCCGAAAGCGTAATTGAAATAGGGAGTTATTCACTTTTTTCTAATGGGCTAAATAATATAACAATTCCAAGTAGTGTTACTGTGCTAAAATATAGATTTGCCGATTATGATCAAGATATAACATATAAAGGAAACTCTACAGAGTGGTTGGAGCTAAGAAATAATAATAGTTATAGTGAGCTTAATAAGTATTTTGTTAAATGTCTTGATAAAATGTTTTTTCCAACAGGCTCCTGCGGTGAGAATGTTACGTGGGAATTGAACCCATTAACCAATTGTATGACTATTTCCGGTATCGGGCCAATGGATGATTCTCATAGTTACTATAATCAAAGTGGGATTTTTTATCATTATCTCGGTAGAATACATACAGTTATAATTAACGATGGTGTTGAATCAATTGGTGATTATGTTTTTGCTTCTTGCTCTGAACTTAAAAGTGTATCAATTCCAAGCAGCATAACAAGAATTGGTGAAAAAGCTTTTTGGCGCTGTAGTAATCTAACAAACCTTGACCTTCCTGATGGTCTTAATGAAGTCGGTGATGCTGCTTTTGCCATGTGTGATTTATTGCGAAATATTGCCATTCCTGCAAGCGTAATTAAAATTGGTGCTGGTGCATTTGCAGCACCCGAAAGCATTTTTGTTGCTCAAGATAATCAATATTATTCCAGCGATGAAACGGGTGTTTTGTTTAACAAGGATAAAAGCGTACTTATACAATATCCTTCTAATGCCCAAAATAAGCATTATGTTATACCAGATAGTGTTACAACAATTGGTGATGCAGCGTTTTTGGATAGCGGAAACCTTACGAACATTTCAATGCATAAGGGTATAAGTTCAATCGGTACGAAGGCATTTATGGGCTGCACCAAGTTGGGAAGTATAAAAATTCCAGCTGGTGTTGATTCAATTCCAGAGAGTGCTTTTGCAACTTGCAAAAACCTCAAAAGTGTAGATATTTCCTATGGTGTAACAACAATTGGAAGAAATGCTTTTGAACATTGTGAAGAACTTGAAAATATAAACATACCTAGTAGTGTAACAACGATTGGTAGATATGCATTCAGTGACTGCTATAGCTTGAGCGATATAATAATACCTGATAGTGTAACATCAATTGGTGAATATGCATTTGAGCAATCAGGAATAAGAAATATTGTGCTTGGTAAGGGTTTGACTGAAATAAAATACGATACATTTTATAGGTGCACTTCCCTCAGAGAAATAGTAATTCCTGAAAATGTAACCAAAATAGGAGCAAATGCATTTTGTTGGACTAATGTTGAAAAAGTGTGGATTCCTGTCAGTGTAGTTGAAATAGGTAGAAGTGCATTTTCGGTTGACGATACCCTTGAAAATATTTATTATATGGGTACAAAGCAACAATGGCAAAAAATAAAAATATCCAATTATTATGATGATTTTTCAGAAGCGAAAATACACTATTCCTGCCGAAAAACAAAAACAAATCCAACTTGCACGGAATGCGGGGTAATAACATATATTTGTGACTGTTGTAACGCAACCGCGCTCGGTGGGTATATTGCTCCTGAAGGCCATAATTATGTGAATACGAATGAAACTGTGGCAACCTGCACAGCACACGGTTATATCCAATACACCTGTGAAAGTTGCGGCTTTGTTTCTACCGACTACGCCTCCAACCCCACAGGACATACATTTAACGATGAGGGCATTTGCGAGGTTTGTGGTGAGAAAGAGGTATCTACAAGCCACGTTAATACCCAAATGCTTAGCTTTGAAAGCATTTTAGCAATGATAATGAACCTTTTATCCAAAATCCTTGGATTATTCTCTGTGGCATAAATCAATACGTTTATAAATAATTCAACATAAAAATGAGCTGAAACAGAATTCTGTTTCATCTCATTTTGTTATAAAAGCTATTTTGATTATTCATCAAAAAGTGGGGTTGAAAAGTATCTTTCTGCAGTATCGGGTAATACGGCAACAACAGTTTTGCCCTTGCCAAGCTTTTTTGCAAGTTTAATTGCGGCTGCAACGTTTGTACCGCTTGAAATACCGCAAAGTATACCTTCTTTTTTTGCAAGGTCTTTTGCAGTCTGCAAAGCTTCATCGTCAGATACAATGCAAATATCACTGTATATTTCAGTGTTAAGTATGGGTGGAATAAGACCGTCGCCAATACCCATTTGTATATGAGTGCCTATAAGTCCGCCGGAAAGTATAGCGGCATCCTCAGGCTCAACAGCCCATATTTCAATATCAGGGTAAGCTTCTTTTAATGTTTCACCAATACCTGTAAGTGTACCGCCTGTGCCTATACCTGCACAAAAGCCGTGAATGGGCTTGCCTACCTGTTCAAGTATTTCTACTGCGGTACGTTTTCTTTGTATTTCTGCATTTGCAGGGTTTTCAAATTGCTGGGGAACAAAAATGTTATCGTTTTCCGCTTGCATTTTTAAGGCGAGCTGCAAGCATTCGTCAATACATTTGCCTATGTTACCTGCATCGTGAACAAGCTTTACCTCCGCACCGTAGTGTTTAACAAGCTTTCGTCTTTCCTCGCTTACAGAATCAGGCATAATAATAATTGTTTTGTAGCCTTTAACAGCACCTACAAGTGCAAGCCCAATGCCTTGGTTACCGCTTGTAGGCTCAACTATTATTGTATCTTTATTTATTTTTCCTTCTTGTTCTGCGCGCAAAATCATATTGTAAGCAGTTCTTGTTTTAATTGAACCACCAACATTGAGTCCTTCAAATTTAACAAGTATTTCGGCACTGTCATTGTCTACCATGTTGTTAAGACGTATAACAGGGGTGTTGCCCAATGCCTCTAAAATGTTATTGCAAACCATTTGTACACCTCAAAAGAGTTTTTTATATTATATTTCAGTAAAATAAATCGGTTACAAGTTTATCACAGCCGTGATGTTATTTCAAGATATTTTTAACACTCTTTCAAGATTATTTGAAAGTATATTTTCTAATTCACTATCTGTAAGTCCAAGGCTGAAAAGGTATTTTAATTCATCCTCTTGCTTCCACATAGGAAAATCTGTTCCGAAAATAACTCTGTCGGTACCATATAGACTGATGATTTCTTTTGCTCTTTCTTTTGAAAGTGCATAGAAAGAGGAGCAGGTATCTACGTAAAAATTTTTATATTTGCATAAAATTTCAGGAGCCTTGTCCCACATTGACCAACCACCGAAATGTGCACCGATTATTGTTAACTCCGGAAACATATTAAGTATTTTTTCAATTCTGTCAGGATTGGAGTTGTCGTATCTTGAATCACCTGTATGTAAAAGAACAGGAAGCTTCTTTTCGTTACAGATTTCAAATATTTTAATTACCTTAGGGTCATCTGCTTTAAAGTTTTGTATATCCGGGTGAAGCTTTACACCTTTTAAATTAAGCTCAATAAGGTGTTCAACATCTTCAGAAAGTGTCTCACTTTCAGGATGAAGCGATCCAAAACCAATAAACCTGTCAGGAAATAAACGTACTTCCTCTGCAATAAAAGCATTAATGCTCTGGGCGTGGTGCGGAGTTGTGGCAACAGATGTTACAAGACATTTGCTTACGCCTGTTGAGTTGCATTGGTTTATAAGTGTTTTTGCCGTGCCTACAAAACCGCAGCCGTCAATTACACCGGTTTCGCTTATTTGGTAAAAAATATCTATACTGTCTGTTGCTTTTTGGGCAATTTTTTCAGGAAAGATGTGGCAATGTGAATCTGTTATTTTGAAGTTTTTCATAAAAATGACCTTCTTGGAATAAAAAAGTCGGACAGGCACAAAATTTGTGTAACAGTCCGACTTTTATGTTTGTTTGTCAATTAAGCATTTTGGTTATTATACATTTCAATTGATGTTTCGCGCATTTTATACTTGAGTATTTTACCTGCGGCATTCATTGGGAACTCGTTTACGAATAAGAAATATTTAGGAACCTTGTGTTTGGCAATTGATGCATAACCGTATTCCTTCATTTCTTTCTCGTCAGCGGTTTCGCCTTTGTGAAGAATAATCCATGCACAGCATTCCTCGCCGTATTGCTCATCAGGTACACCAACAACCTGTACGTCACGTACCTTGGGATTTGTGAGGTAGAATTCTTCAATTTCACGTGGGTAAAGGTTTTCACCGCCACGAATAATCATATCCTTAAGTCTGCCGGTAACCTTGTAATAACCGTCAGGAGTTTTCATACATATATCGCCGGAGTGGAGCCAGCCTTCGCTGTCAATAGCCTGAGCAGTTGCTTCAGGCATTTTGTAGTAGCCCTTCATAATGTTGAAGCCACGTGCAACAAATTCACCGCTTTGACCGTCAGGAAGCACAAGGCCTGTTTCAGGGTCAATAATCTTACATTCAATACCGGGGATATCAGTACCAACAGTTTCAACACGGTGGTCAAGGTCTTCGTTAACTTCACCCATAGTACAACCCGGAGAAGCTTCTGTCTGCCCGTAAACTGAAATAATCTCTCTCATATTCATTTCAACAGAGGCACGGCGCATAAGGTCTGCAGGACAGTTAGCACCTGCCATAATACCTGTTCTCATATAAGAAAAGTCAGTTTTTGCAAAATCTGCATGGTTGAACATTGCAATGAACATTGTAGGAACACCGTTGAAGCAGGTAATACGGTCATCATTTACACAAGCAAGAGATGATTTAGGTGAGAAATAGGGGATAGGATAAAGCGTTCCGCCGTGAGTCATCATAGATGTCATAGAAAGAACCATACCAAAGCAATGGAACATAGGTACCTGAATCATCATACGGTCTGCAGTTGATAAATCCATTCTGTCACCGATTGTTTTACCGTTGTTAACAATGTTGCGGTGAGTGAGCATAACGCCCTTCGGGAAGCCTGTTGTACCTGATGTGTATTGCATATTACATACGTCGTCGGGCTTTACGAGTGAAGCACGTCTGCGAACCTCTTCACGAGGAATAAGTGATGAACGTGATAACATCTGTTCCCATGTAAGGCAACCGTCCATTTCAAAGCCGACTGTAACAACATTGCGAAGGAAAGGAAGCTTTTTAGAGTAAAGGTGTGTGCCGGGATCAAGAGTTTTAAGCTCAGGGCACAATTCTTCTATAATATCTTTATAGTTAATATCCTTGCAATATTCAATCATAACAAGGGTATGAGTATCTGATTGCTTAAGAAGATATTCAATTTCGTGAATTTTATAAGCGGTGTTAACTGTAACAAGAACGGCACCGATTTTTGTTGTTGCCCAGAAGGTAATAAACCATT
>JAZUMM010000229.1:0-6090 GCA_045603625.1 Acutalibacteraceae bacterium
TGCAACTGAAGAAAAGAACGCTGCTGAAGCTCTTATTGAAAGAAAATGCGTTCTTATTTCACAGCACGCAGACTCAATGGGTGCTCCTTCTGCTTGTGAAGCTGCAGGAATTCCTAACGTTTCATACAACGGCAGCACATACGATTCATGCCCTGAAACATTTATGGTTTCTTCAAGAATCAACTGGGCTCCTTACTTCAGATTCATTATCAACTGTGTTTCAACAGGCGAAGCAATTCCGTATGACTGGTGCGGTGGTATTGAAGAAGGTTCAATCGTTCTTACAGGTATCAACCAGGACGTTGCTGCTGAAGGCACAGTCGACGCTGTTAAGAAAGCAGTTGCTGATATCAAATCAGGCGAACTCAAAATCTTTGACACAGCTAAGAAAGATTTCATTCTTAAAGATGGTAAAGCTCTCACTTCTTACAAAGCAGATGTAGATACAGATGCTGCATTCGCTGCTGATACAGAAGTTATTGCTGACGGTTATTTCCACGAATCAGAATATCGTTCAGCTCCTTACTTCGATGTAAGAATTGACGGTATCAACCTCATCAACGAAAAATTCTGATTTTAAAAATTGAAAAGGCGGAGGAAACTCCGCCTTTTTCAAGTTAAAAGCTAAGGGCTTCTTTCTGAGTCTTTACCTTTTAACTTGAACTGCGGAGGTGCTGTTAACTTGAATAACATTGCTCTTGAATGTAAGGGTATTACCAAAACCTTTGGTAATGTTACCGCAAACAAAAACATTAACCTTAATGTTCGCAGCGGTGAAATACTTTCTATTTTAGGCGAAAACGGTAGTGGTAAAACTACACTTATGAATATGATTTCGGGGATTTATTTCCCCGATAAAGGTGATATATTCGTTAAAGGCAAAAAGGTATCAATCCGTTCTCCTCGTGATGCTTTTGACCTTAAAATCGGTATGATTCACCAGCATTTTAAGCTTGTTGACGTTTTTAATGCTACTGAAAATATTGTTCTTGGTATGGACAATAAAAAATTCAACATCAAACTCGCTACCGAAGAAATTCGCGAAACGTGTAACAAATACGGCTTTGATATTGACCTTAATAAAAAAATCTACGATATGAGCGTTTCTGAAAAGCAAACCGTTGAAATTATCAAGGTTCTTTACAGAGGTGCTGATATTCTTATTCTTGATGAACCTACCGCAGTTCTTACTCCTCAGGAAATAACAAAACTTTTTACAGTTCTTCGCTCCATGCGTGATGACGGTAAGGCAATTATTATCATCACCCATAAGCTTAACGAGGTACTTGAAATTTCTGACAGAGTTTCTGTTCTCAGAAAAGGTGAATATATAGGCACTGTCGAAACTGCAAATGCAACAGAACAAAGCCTTACAGAAATGATGGTTGGCGAAAAAATTTCCCTTGATATTGAAAGAACAGAGCCTCACAACACCGTAGACAGACTGGTTATTAAGGGCATTGACTGTTACAATTCAGACGGTGTTAAAGTTCTTGACGATATTTCATTCACCGCAAAATCAGGAGAAATACTTGGTATTGCCGGTATTGCAGGTTCAGGTCAAAGGGAGCTCCTTGAAGCAATTGCAGGTCTTCAAAAGCTTTCAGGCGGTGAAATTATTTATAATGACCCCAAGACAAACAAAAAAGAAAATCTTCGCAACAAAACTCCCATTGAAATACGTAACCTCGGCGTAAGACTTTCTTTCGTGCCTGAAGACAGGTTAGGTATGGGCCTTGTTGGTAATATGGGCATTACAGACAATATGATGCTCAGAAGCTACAAAAAAGGTAAATCTGCTTTCCTTGAAAGAAAAGAGCCTAAAAAGCTTGCCGAAAAAATCATTAAAGACCTTAACGTTGTTACCCCTGACACCACAACTCCTGTGCGTCGTCTTTCAGGCGGTAACGTTCAGAAGGTTCTTGTTGGCCGTGAAATAGCCGCATCACCTACCGTATTAATGGCGGCTTACCCTGTAAGAGGTCTTGATATTAACTCATCTTACACAATATACAATCTTCTTACCGAGCAAAAAGAAAAAGGCGTTGCTGTTGTTTTTGTTGGCGAAGACCTTGACGTGCTCATTGACCTTTGCGACAGAATTCTTGTTCTCAGCGGTGGCAGAGTTACAGGCATTGTAGACGGCAGAACAGCTAAAAAAGAAGAAATCGGCTTACTAATGACAAAATCAAAACCATCTGAAAAGGAGGCTAAATAATGGCAAAAAACAATAACAATGTACGCACACCGCTTTTTCACATTGTTAAACGTGAACCGTTGCCCTGGTACGGTGCATTAGGTGTTCGTATTGCGGCAATTATTGCAGCGCTCCTTCTCTCAGCCGTTGTTATAATGCTCCTTACGCAAAAAAATCCTCTTGAGGTTTATTCTGCTATGCTTGACGGTGCCTTCGGCACAACAGGCAGAATATGGAACCTTCTTCAGAATGTGGCGATGCTTCTTTGTGTTGCACTTGCAGTTACACCGGCTTTTAAAATGAAATTCTGGAATATCGGTGCTGAAGGACAGGTTCTTGTTGGTGGCCTTGCTACAATTTCTGTTATGATGTTTTTAGGCGAAACTTTACCTACACCTGCTTTATTGGCATTAATGATTGTTGCAAGTATTGTTGCAGGTATAATCTGGGCATTATTGCCGGCAGTTGCAAAAGCATTGTGGAACACAAACGAAACGCTTTTCACTCTTATGATGAACTACATAGCAATCCAGCTTGTAGCTTTCTTCCTTAAAAAATTCGTATCAAGCGGTTCAGGTGTTTTATCACCTATGCCTGAATACGGATTACCGATTATCGGTGATATGCCGTATTTACTTAACATAATAATAGTTTTTGCATTAACAGTAATTGTTTATATTTACCTCAAGCACAGTAAACAAGGCTATGAAATTTCTGTTGTAGGCGAAAGTGAAAACACTGCTAAATACGTTGGTATAAATGTTAAAAAGGTAGTTATAAGAACTCTTATAATTTCCGGTGCTCTTTGCGGTATTGCAGGTCTTTTACTCGTTGGCGGCACAAACCATACAATAAGCACCACAACCGCAGGTGGCAGAGGATTTACGGCGATTATGGTTTCATGGCTTGCTAAATTCAATCCGTTTATTATGATTGCAACCTCTTTCCTCATTGTTTTTCTTGAAAGAGGTGCCGAACAGGTTTCTTCACAATTCAGAATCCCGAGTGCAATTTCCGATATTATTACAGGTATTATCCTCTTCTTTATAATCGGTTGCGAATTTTTCTTACAATACAAAATTGTTTTCAATAAACACAGAAAGGAGAATGCATAATGTTAACCTTTCTTGTTAGTGCTATCCGTTTAGGTATGACCTTCCTTTTAGGCTCAACCGGCGAAACAATTACTGAAAAATCAGGTCACCTTAACTTAGGCACCCCGGGTGTTATGTGCGTTGGTGCTTCATGCGGATGTTATGCAGAATACTTATATTTCACTGCTGTCGGTGTATTTAATATTAATCCGTTTCTTGCGGTTGTAATACCAATTATTGCAACTTTTTTAGGTGCTGCTCTTATGGGTGTTCTTTTCTGTTTCTTAACAGTTACCCTGAGAGTAAACCAAAACGTTACAGGCTTGGCGCTCACCACATTCGGTGTTGGTCTTTCTGACTATATGATTGCTCAGACAGGTATAATTTACTCACGAGGAAGCAAATATTTTACCTCTCCCCTTCCATTTGCAGAAGATTTAGGCTGGTTCGGCGAGCTTTTCCTTTCACACGGTATACTTATTTACCTGGCAATTATAATTGCTATTCTCTCTTCCTTTGTGCTCAACAAAACAAAGGTTGGTTTACATTTAAGAGCCGTTGGTGAAAATCCCGCTACTGCAGACGCTGCCGGTATTAATATTTCTGCTTACAGATATATAGCAACGTGTATCGGTTGCGGTATTTCAGGTTTAGGCGGTCTTTCTTTCATTATGGACTACCTTAACGGTAACTGGGAATACTGTATAGACGCTATCGGCTGGCTTGCAATCGCCCTTGTTATTTTCACAGTATGGAAACCTAACCTTGCTATTATCGGCTCAATTATTTTTGGTGCTCTTTACATTGCAAGTACGTATATTGAAGGCTTCTCTACTGCTGCAAAAGAAATTTTCAAAATGCTCCCGTATATTGTTACTGTTATTGTTCTTCTTTTCACAAGCATACGTGATAAAAAGAAAAATCAACCACCGGCAAGCCTTGGAATAAACTATTTCAGAGAAGAAAGATAATAAAATAAAAAAGAAATCCCTTAATCATTCAACATGATTAAGGGATTTTTGTTTTATTTGTTTTATTTGTTTAATTGCCTGTATACGGCTCTGTTACCGAAACTGTTGTCAGCTCTGCCGGTGTTGTGGTAGGCACTGTACTTAAAACAGAAGAAGATGTTGTTGAAGAAAACGGAACAATTGTTGAAGGAATGGTTGTTGTTACATTTGATTCTTCACGTATACTTTGCATTCCTCTTTCTTCATCACAAATACATTTAAGACCGGGATGATAATAATCACTCATTGTATTGCCGTAAAATGCTTTAACTGTATAAAAATAAGTTTCGCCTTTTTTAGGAACGGAATCCACATAAGTTGTTTGAGTACCTAATACTGCTATTCTGCGCCAGTATTTTGCATTTTCTGTTTTATGATATACATAATACCCTTTTGCACCTGCAACAGGCTTCCAGTTCAATCTGACGCCTGTGCTTGTATACTGTGCACCTGTGATTTCAGGAGTAGAAACACATCTTATTAAAAGACCTGTTGAACTAAAGGAGCCAAAGGTTGAACCGTCTGCAGAGCGTATTGTGTACCTGTAATAGCCTGCACTTTTTACGTTACTGTCTATATAGTAAGTATCCTTTGTTGTGCACAAATAAGTCCAGTATTTTTCACCGGCCGCTCTACGATACACACGGTAACCGGTTGAGCCTGCAACTGCAGACCAATTAACACGAATACCTTCATTTACGTTAGCGATACTTGTTAATTTTGGTGCTGTAAGGCATTTTCCTTTGATGCCTGCAATATCATAAGAGCTTACAATAGCACCTTTAAATGTACGGATTCTGTAACTGTAAGTGTTACCACTTGAAACGTTTTTATCTGTATAGCTTGTTGTTTTTCCGTTTTTAATATCTGCGTATCTGTACCATTTACCGTTATTTACTTGCCTGTACAAATAATAACCGTCTGCAACAGGGTTGCCGTTCCACGTAACCGTTACTGAATTATCGGAATTTGTAAATGATTTAAACTTTGAAATTGAAAGATGAGTAATTGTACTGCCTGCATAATACTGACTGAACATACTTTGCTTGCATGCTCTCACGGTGTAGGTATACTCAACGTTATTCTTTGCAGTTTTATCGGTATAAGAGGTTGCAGTTGTGTTACAAAGGAAAAGCCAGTTTGAATTTTGTGTTCTTCTGTACACTCTGTAATAAGTTGCACCTGAAACCTTATTCCATCTGAAATAAACACCTTCGGTAGCATTACCTATGGCTGTTATTCTTGGTGCAGCAATAGATTGCTTTGCACCGAATAAAGAATACTCATTATACATACTGATTGAGTACATTGTCCAGTTTGATGTACCGCAATGAGGATAAGTATAAGTACGTGTGTAACCATTGTGAGCATTATTGTGTGAATACTCTATGGCGTAACCGTCTGAATTGAAGCCGTTACACAAGGATACATGTGTAAATTCTTTACATACGTTACAATAGAAAAATATGGGGTCACCTTTTTTAATTTTTCCCGCATTCTCTGAGGCTTTAATAGAACCGTTTGTTATTACTAATTTATATGATTTACCGCAGTTATTTTCAAGAATCGCATTGTAAAGATTAACAACTCTCTGGTTATAAACTTGTGATAATCCGCCTGCAGATAAGCAATCTGAAACAAATTCCGCACAAAGACCTTTACCGTCATTCCAATGAGCCTTTGCGTATGATAAAGCTTTATCTGAATCGTACAAAGTGTTTTCTGCCACGGCGCCTACTTCGATTATTGGAAATATACCAAGTACAAGAATCAATGCCAATAACGAAGT
>JAZUMM010000230.1:0-13560 GCA_045603625.1 Acutalibacteraceae bacterium
TCTTCCTAAGACCGCTTGGCCTCCGACTTCTTATATCTTCAATGGGAACCTTACACAATCTGCATGCAACATGCTCCCAGAACACTCTCAACGTTGTACCGAAAAAGGTGATGAACCGTGTTACAATATATAAATTTGTCACTGTACTTCACCTGACCCTTCTGTAAACATCGTTTGTGCTGTTATTTTACCTGAAAGATAATCCTGCATTCTTTCAGAAAGCTCAATTTCCTTTTCCTCAAGAGCAGATTTATATTCTTCCACTTTACTTGTATTACCCAACTCGTTTTCTATTACAATTGCCGTGAAAACCAATACACCGTAGCTGCCCGAAGATGAATCGGTAATTGCCTGATCAATACATACCTTTGCTTCATCTAATCTGCCCAAAGACACAAGTGTCATAGCTTTAAGCCTTAAAAGCTCTGTGTCATCCGGCTTATATTCAAGACCTGTATTTGCCCAACGCAATGATTTTTCAAGATTACCCAAAAGTCTTTCAGCTGAGGAATAAAGGCAATAGCCCTCACTATCCTCCACATTCAAATCAATAATAACCTGGGCAAGCTCTTTTGCTCTTGATATTTCACCTACTTGTACCTCAACAATTCCCAACTCGTAAGCATAAAGCCATACGTAATCGGGAGCAATTTCGGCAGTTTGCAGCATATACTCGTAAGAATCCTCATAATTACCTGACATATATGCAAACATATACTGCAAAAACTTAACCATTCCCTTGTCTGCCGGGTACATCTGGGTTGTTTTACCGTCTGAAGAAAGAACAGAAACCTGTCTGTTTTCAAAGGAAGCTATGTTTGCCATAATCTCGTCATAAAGCTCTTCATCGCCGACTTCATAGCTTTCGTATTCGGTATTATTTAAAATTTCAGTATAAAACAACTGCATGGTAGCATATAAAACAAGGCTGTCTTCACGCATTTGCATTTCTGAACTATATATTGGCAGCTTACGTTCAAACTCAGTCAGACCTGCATCAATACGCTCTGCTATGTTATACATGGAATTCGCGCCGTTATCCATTGTAAGAAAAATTAATTCCGCACTGTTTAAAATTGCTTTTTTAGGTGTTACGCCACCTTGAGCAAATTCCACAATAGCGCTGTCATAATATTCCATTGCAGTATCAAGCTTCTTTTCAGATTCCGCCTGCTCTGCCTTGTAAACCAGATTGTAGCCATAAAAATCATTGCAAAACATAACAATAGATGCAATTGCTACCACAATAAGAACAAGTGCAGAAAAAACACTCGGCAGACTCAAAGGATAATACCTCATATTATCACGGCACACAGAACAGTACGGATAATTTTTACCGCGTTTTTTATCTCTGCGACGTTCACCACAGCACTCACAAAGGTCTTCATCTTCAATTATGCCGAATTCATCTGCAAAAACCTCTACAAATTCCTCATCAGATAATTCCTGTGCTTTATCTAACTCTTCCTGAAAAGTTTTTACAAGCTTTTCAAGCTCATCATCAAGATCTGTTGCAGAATATGATTTTTGCGCACTTTTCTTTTCAAGAACAATATTTTTCTTTTTTTGCGAATCAAAATTCTTTTCTTCTTTCAAGGAAAAACCTCCTTAGAAAATTATCCATTTTATTGTATCACTAATTAACGAAAATTTCAAATAAAACAGAAAATTAACAAGGAGATTTTGTGAATTATATTTAATTTTGCTTTTTAACTTTTATTTCTAATGATGATAAATCAAAAATTGAGGCTAAAACTGCACAGCCCACAACTGTAATTATCAGCTCAGGCAACATATAACTTGCATTATATGTAAGCGAATATGACCAGACGCTTGCAGCACCGCCACTATAATCGCCCCAGATTGTAACACCGCTTATAAAGTGACACAAAAATCTTATTGCGGAAACAACTGCACCGCCCAATGAAATTGCAGCTATACTGTTTTTTATTTTATCTTTAAACATACCGCCAAGACCCAAAGCACCAAAAGCAATTATATAGTCTGCCAGAATCAGAATCAAATATGCAGGTATGCCATTCACATATGAAAAATTATTCATACCGAAAAGCATTTGTATAAGCCCCATAGAAAGACCTGAAAAAAGACCCCATTTAACACCATATCGATATGACACAACAATTAACGGAACCTGACTGAAAACAGTTACACTTCCTCCATAAGGTAACTTTACAACTGCAAGCTCAGCAAGAATTGTAGAAAGTGCAATCATTATTGCAGTTTCCGCAAGTCTGCGTACTTTTTCTTTTTTTGTTAAATTCATAAAAATTCCTCCGAATTAAAATCTCCCTACGGCGGTAACACAACCATAGGGAGAGACTCTCAGAGAATATTTTTCCTACGGCGGGATTATCCGCATCAGGTTATTAGGGTCAGAAAAGGAATGTTTTCTATCTCAGCCGACGTCCGTCAGCTCCCCTGTTTTATTTTCGGCAAAAACGTAGCGCTACTGTCTTTGCAAAATGTATTATTACACTTAAATCCGATTTTGTCAATAATTTTCAGATTAATTTTACTCTGAACGGAACGTTTTCACCTGAAATTCTTTTTGAAATTCTAAAAAAAGCCTGATTACCTTTGCAATCATAAGGAATTTTTTTACCGTTAAGTGATTGATAAACCTCTGTGGAGTCAGGCACAATACCAAGAAGCTTTGCGCCTACTGTATCAATAAAATCATCCACATTAACATTTTTATGAATCTTTTTATTGAACTTATTTACTACAAGTCTTACATCTGAGACGCCTGATTTTTTTATACACTGCGAAGCATAAGATGCGGCACGGATACTGATTGAATCCGGTGTTGTAACAATTATACATGTATCGCAGGCTGATGCTGCAAGACGAAATCCACTTTCCAAGCCTGCAGGAGAATCAAGTAATATATAATCAAAATCCTTTTCAAAGGAAGTAACCATCTCTTTGAAATTTTCTTCAGTGTACTCTTCAGAAAAATCAACAGGAGCAGGAAGCAAAAACAAATTAGTATTTGTTTCAAGCATAGCCTTTCTGTAATCGCAGTTACCCTTTACTATATCTCCCCAGTTATATACTGTTTTTTCAGAAACATCAAGAAGAATATCAAGGCTCCTTACACCTATATCCATATCTACAAGAAGCACTCGTTTTTTATTTGTCGCCAATAATTTACCTATAAGACAACAAAATGTTGATTTACCAACGCCGCCTTTAGCGGAAGCAACTGTAATTATTTTCATTTTATTAACCTATAAGCGTATTGGGTCCAACCAAAGTATCTACGCTTTCCTTCTGTCCGAAATAATAATTATAAATATCTGCCGCAACAACAGAGCATCCGCTACCTGAGCTTGCATTTTCTGCAACGACCGCAATAGCTATTTCAGGGTCATCAAACGGTGCAAATGATATAAAGAAGCCGTTGTTACACGTCATACTTACACCTGACTGAGTTGTTCTTTTTACCTGTGAGGTACCGGTTTTACCCGCTGCATCAACAATACAATCCTCAAAATGATACTGACATGAGCTATTAAGAATAACCTGCCTCATACCCTGTTTAACAATGTTAATATTATCTTCACTACAATTCAGCTTGTTAATAACCTTCGGCTCTGTTTCATAAACGATTTCGGTCATATCAGCTGACATAACGGATTTAACTACATACGGTTGGTAACGTGTACCGCCGTTTGCTATGGTTGCAGCATAGTTTGCAAGCTGTAACGGTGTAAAAAGATTATCAGACTGACCGATTGCAGCCTGTACAGTATCACCGGGATTCCACACCTGACCTGCAGCCTCTTTATTTGCAATACTTGCAAGCATACCCTCAGCCTCAGGTAACTCTACACCTGTTTTCTGACCTAATCCGAGCAGGTTGCAATACTTATTCATTTTATCTATACCAAGCTGCTTGCCCATTTCAAAGAAGAAAATGTTACAGGATTTTTCCAAGGCTGTTGTAACGTTCAGGTACCCGTGTGAACCTAAGCATTTAAAGGTCTGATCTTCAAGAACATAGGTCTGACCGCAATACTGACAAGTTGTTTCATCGATTATACCTTCTTCCAGAGCAGCAAGAGATATTGCAGGCTTCATGGTTGAACCGGGAGCATACGCACTTTGAAAAGCCCTGTTCCATAACGGACTGGATAGATCCTTTACAAGATTATCATAATCTTCAAAATACCTTGTAATATCATAAGATGGTAAAGAAACACTTGCAAGCACGGCGCCTGTTTTACAATCAAGCACCACTACTGCCCCTGCCGTATCAAAATAAGAGGATTTTTTATTATCAACAAGCATTTTCTGAAGAGACTCAGTTGCAACTAACTGCACATCAGAGCGTATTGTGGTTACAACTGTTGAGCCTTGTTGAGGCTTAACAATATAATCCTCCGTAACAACGCCGTCTGCACCAACAGATGTTGTTTTAATACCATTTTTACCTCTTAAATAACTTTCCATAGCAGCTTCAATACCGCTTTTACCGTAATTATCGTTAAGAGAATAGGCATTATTTTTAAGAACAGAGATATCTGTTGCAGTTAATGTTTCATCTTTAAGTAATTCATCTAACTTAACCTGTTCTTTTTCGTACTCTTCAGCGCTAATAGAGCCAACAACACCAAGAATATGAGAATAGCTTATTTTGTCGCCGTACTCTCTGTAGCTTACAACCTCGCTTATTACACCCTTGTAAGTTTCACTCTTTTCCATAACAGATGAAACTATCTCAATAGGCACATCCTCAGCAAAGGTATACGGATTTGGTGTTGAAAAACCAAGGTACTTCATACCAAAGCAAACAGATGCAATTTTTCTTGCATCCTCTCTTGAATATGAAGACAGCTTATACCTTTCAATCAAAGCATCAAGACATTCGTCAGCACTTGAATTTTCGCCATTTTCCATTTCAAGCATTGACTCTGACACCATATATTTAAATTCAGCAGATTTATCTTCATCTACTGTAAGCACACCGTTTTCATAAACTAACGGTAGCCTGTCAATCCAGTCTACATTATTTTGTTCAAGCATTTGTATTAAGGAATAAATAAGCTCATTACGTTGAGACTGCTCCTTTGCAGACGGAAATTCGGAAAATTTAAACACGAGAGAATTACCCTGCCTGTTCACAACAAGAGGGTTACCGTTACTATCCAGAATTTCGCCACGAGCTGCTTTTACGGTACTCATACTTTCAGACAAGCTTCGTACCTCTGCTTTATATTTATCACCGTCAATCAATTGTGTTTTACCCACAACAAAAATCAAAATGATAAACACAAGGCCAATAAGAACAGTTCCGGATATTCTTCTTTTTTTACGTAATTCAATAGACATATAAATCCTTACTCCGTTTTATAAGAAGCATATATTTTTTTCGTAATATAATAAAAAACTGGAACAAAAACAAGGGTATACGCAAATGAAGGCAAATAAAAAACAACAAATTGTTTAACCATACCGCCTGCTCCGCTTATACCGAGGTTAACAATAATATAAAGCAATTCGTAAATTGCCACAGCACCTGCCGACAACACGAAGGATGACACTATATTATTTTGCATTACACGGTTAACCAGTATACTGCCCACCACAGAAAGAAGCATAATTACAATTGAATTAAATCCTTCCACTAATGATGAAACATCCCACAAAACACCTGCAAAAGCACCAAACACGGCAGCCGGTACTTCCCTTTCGTGCATTGCTATACACAAGATTAAAGGTAAAAGAAGGAAAGCCCTTGCACCAAAAATTTCAGGCAGATGAAGATTTGTATTCTGAAAAACACAGGCTAAAGAAATAATTAAAACATACAAACCGTATCTTATATATTTAGGTTTATTATTGCCGTAATGCAAAGGTCTCACCTCTCTTTCCGAAAAGTTTTTTATTCTACGCCGCTTTCGCCCTGTCCTTCAAAGGATGTAATAACAAAAACATCGGCAATATCTTCAACCGAGCAAAAGGGCTTAACCTCCGCATAATAAGCAGAGGAAATTTCATCACTTTTAACTGAAACCACTTCGCCAACAAGTAAATCACTCGGGAAAACGCCACCGGCACCTGATGTACAAACCATACCACCGCTTACAACAGAGGTTGATGCCTTAAGTCCGTTAAATTTGCATAATCCATCATTATACAATTGAGCGTCACCACTTAAGTAACCATATTCCTTTGTGCCTGTTTCATAAACACCCACGTCTATTCTGGGGTCAAAAACAGAATACACAACACAAGTTGAAAAGCCTACCTTTTTTACTATACCGACAACGTACTCACCATAAATTACAGGATCGCCAACACTTACGTTATCCCCTGAACCTACATTAAGAACAAATGAGCCGTAAGCATCCGCCGCATCCTTAGAAACGATAGATGCGTAGCAAAACTCATAATCTTCATTTTTTTCTTTAATATCCAAAAATTCTTCGTAAGCATCAACCTTTTGCTTCATCTCATCATATCCTGCAAGCTTTTTGCGATACTCCTGAAGCTCTGCCTCTAATTCCTCAACCTCTGATTTATACACAGATGATGATTTAAAAGAAGCTGAAACATCTGTAAGATTTTCAGAAATTATATCCGAAAGACTGTTAAGAGGATAAAAAACTGTTCCTACCACAGATGAAATAGGTGATGAAGCATTATGACTGATTGCCGCGAAAACAACTCCGGCAAAAATCACCGCTGCAATTACCAAGAGATTTTTAAAACTACCACTTTGAAAAAATCTTTTCATAACTATTATCTTCCGCCAATACCTAAAAGGTCTTTTTCAAGGCAAATGCCTGTTCCGTTAACAACACAATCAAGAGGATTTTCTGCAATATTTACAGGCATACCTGTTTCACTTGCAATAAGCTTATCCAATCCTCTGAGAAGTGCACCGCCACCTGTAAGCATAATACCTCTTTCGATTATATCTGCCGCAAGCTCAGGCGGAGTTCTGTCAAGAGTGTACCTTATAGCATCAAGAATTTCATCTACCGGGTCTGCAAGCGCCTGACGAACCTGTTCACTTGTAATTTCCACAGACTTAGGAAGACCGTCTATAAGGTTTCTGCCTTTAATTTCCATAGCGGCTTCACCTTCATAAGGATAAGCCGAGCCCAATTTTAATTTAATATCTTCAGCAGAACGTTCACCAATAAGAAGGTTAAAGGTTCTTTTTACGTAAGAAATTATTGCCTCATCAAAATTATCACCTGCAACACGGCATGATTTTGAGGTTACAATATCACCAAGAGAAATTACCGCAACCTCACTTGTACCGCCACCGATATCAACTATCATACTGCCTGTTGCTTCAAGTACAGGAAGACCTGCGCCTATTGCTGCTGCCATCGGCTCCTCAATAAGACTAACATAACGTGCGCCTGCACTTTTTGCAGCATCGTACACCGCACGACGTTCAACCTCTGTAACGCCTGACGGAATACAAATCATAACCCTTGCTCTGTTAAAAGGTGAACTGCTGATAGCCCTTTTAATAAAAGCCTTAAGCATATCTGCAGTCATATCAAAATCGGCAATAACACCGTCTTTAATAGGTCTTACAGCAGTAATTGAGCCGGGAGTTCTGCCTATCATTCTTTTAGCATCCGCACCAACTGCAACAACAGTTTTCGGATTAGTTCTTTCATCAACCGCAACAACAGACGGTTCCCTTATAACTATACCCTTACCTTTAACAAAAACAAGTGTATTAGCTGTACCTAAATCTACGCCTATATCTTGTGAAAAAAGCATTTATACACATTCCTTTCGGATTATTTTTTCTTTGAAATAATATAAGTAACAAAAAATATTACGGCAGAAAACGTTACAATTGTTGCCCCTGCAGACGTATCGGCATAAAAGGAAACCAGAAGACCTGCAATTGCGCTGAAAAGCGATATGGCAACTGAGCCGAATAAATATTGACGAGAATTTTTTGTTACGTTTCTTGATGCTGCGGCAGGTAAAATAAGCAAGGAGTTTATAAGAAGTATTCCCACCCATTTTATTGAAAGCATAACAACAACTGCAACAACAACCACAAAAATATTCTCGTAAAGTGCAGTTTTTATGCCTCTGCTTGCCGCAAGCTCTTTATTGACTGAAATAACAAGAAGCTTGTTGTAAATAAAGCACCAGATTACAATAACAGCAATAAGTGTTATTAAAAGAAGTAAAATTTCATTCACGGTTACGCTTAAAATATCGCCTACAAGATAGGAATTATATTTTGTAAAGCTTCCGCCGTAGGAAAGGACCAAAAGGCCCACCGCAATACTTGCAGATGAAAAAACACTTATAACTGTATCGGAAGAGGTCTTACCGTTATTTTTAACCTTTGTAATCAGTAAAGCAATCAGCACACCGAAGGCAACAAGTGAAATCACTTGGTTTTCCACACCTAAAAGCACGCCTAATGCAATACCTGTAAAAGCGCTATGACCTAAAGCATCCGAGAAAAATGCCATTTTATTGTTTACTGCCATTGTACCAAGAATACCCATAAGAGGAGCAATAAGCACAACTGCAAGTAAAGCATTGACCATAAATTTATAATCTGCCCATGCAAACGGAAGAGATGAAAAGAAATTATATACCATACCCATATCACTCCCACCTTTCAGGCACGCTGAAAAAGACCTTTTTAAACTCCTCGGAATTATAAACGTCTTGTGCGGAGCCGCTTTTCAGAACAGTTTTATTAATGAGCACTACGTTATCCGCATACTCTTTAACAATCCCTAAATCGTGAGTTACCATCGCAATTGCCATGTGGTAGTTCTTTTTCAGATTAGAAATTGCCTCATAAAAAATTTCGCTACCTTGTGCATCTACACCCGAAACAGGCTCGTCCAATATAAGAAGCTCAGGCAAAGGATACAGAGCATTAACGAGCATAACTCTTTGAAGCTCACCGCCTGAAAGCTCACCTAATTTGCGTTTTTTTAGATTAAGGCAACCAACAGATTCCAATGCCTTGTCTATTTCCTTTATAACGTCCTTTTTGCGTTTAAAGCAAACAGGAGAATTAGTTCTGCCCACAAGTAAAAAATCCTCTACGCTCACAGGGGCACAACGGTCAAAATCAAGATGTTGAGGAACATAGCCTATTGTTACCTTTTCAATTTTTTCACCGTGATGAGACTCAAACGTAACGTCACCATCATGAGAAATTTCACCAAGAATTGACTTAACCAATGTTGTTTTACCTGCACCGTTAACGCCGATAACCGCAGTAAGCTCACCGCAATGAAGGTGAAATGACACATCTGACAGAAGCGTTTCGCCACCTTTTTTTACACCAATATTATTAACGTATATTTTACAAAGACCGCAACCGTTTTCAGTAGCCATTTTCTCACCGCCCTTTTAAATCTGACAAAATACCGTCATACTAAATTCATTTTTAAAATTTCAAGGTTACTGCGCATAATATCTTCATACGCAGTTTTTTCCTTTGGTCCGCTTGTAACAGGATTAAGAATATATATCTGCGCACCTGTTTCATTTTTTATAATATCTGCTGCGCTTCCCTCATACTGAGGCTCAATAAGAAGTGCAGATATGTTATTTTCTTTAATTTTTTCTGTAAGCAAAGCCAATTCCTTTGCAGACGGCTCTGCACCTTCATCTGACTCAATAGTTGTATAAATATCAAACCCTGTATCTATTGCAAGGTACTCGTATGCATCATGAAATGCAACAACCTTTTTACCTGAAATTAAAGAATTAACTTCTTCAATTTCAACCTCAAGAGATTGTAGCCTGGCAATATATTCGTCTTTATTGTTAAGTATTTCGCTTTCATACTCAGGCATAATTTTTATAAGCCCTGAGCATATATTTTCCACTTGCTTTACAGCATTTTTTACAGACATCCATATATGTGAATTGCCTGAGTGGTCATGGTCGTGATGCTCATCATGATGCTCCTCACCATTTTCTTCATGGCGACACAGCACATCAACACCTGAAGATGAATCAATAACCTTTAAATTCTCAACAGTATCATATAAATCTTCAACAAAGCCTTCCATACCTGCTCCGTTTATAACAAAAGCATCGCAATCGCTTAAAAGCTTTGCATCCTTTGCGGTAACTGTATAATCGTGCAAGCAGCCTGTATTTTGCTCTGCTACACATTGAACAGCTACGCCATCTATTCCATCTGTTAAATTTATTGTAAAAATGTAAACAGGGTAAAAGGACACCGCAATCAACTTTGAATTATCTTTTTTTGTTGTTGCGGTGCATCCGCAAAGAGCAAGAAGTGAAAAGCAAAGGAAAATTGCAATTATTTTTTTCAATTATCCGTCACCCTACTACTCTGAATTTATACGGCAATTCAGAACCGTATATACCCGTTTCTACCTTTACAAAATATACACCTGCCGGAAGCTCAAATACACCTGTTGATGCAAGGCTTTGATTAAGTGCAGAAGTAATTTCTTTTTTAATTTCGCCCTTATCATCTATAACTGTAATATTCCAGCATATATCACTGCTGCCTGTTGTTTCATGTGAAAATTCTACACAGACATTCTTGTCGCTTGTGAGATTGAATCTGTAATAATCTTCATCGTAAGTTACGTCTGAAGAAATAATTGAGCCGTAATAATACTGATTAAACTCAAGCGTCTGACAGTTATACATAGAACTGTTAGGTTCAAGCTCACAATTTTCTTTTTCCGTAAATGCCCATTTTACAGTATAAGTTGCAGAATTATATGAAACTGAGTCACCATCTATAAGCACATAATAGTCACCTGCAGCAATACCAAGATTGTTAATTGAAAGTGTACCCATATTCCAGTAAGAAATTTTTCTTACAACTTCTGTTACCGTACCATCCGGTAACACCTTAAGAATACGCACATTCCAACCCTTTTTACTGCCTTCAAGCACCTGATGTGTGAACGTAACGTCTATATAACCGCTACCGTCAACAGTAAATTTATAATAATCCTTATCAAGACTGAGCAACCTGTCTGCAAGGCTACCGCTGATACCAATGCCTTGCGGAAGCAGAATTGCTTCTTCAGGAGCATCGTTAAATTCAAACTCAAAGTTTACCGCCTTTTCAGAGCCTACAAGAATTGTATACTCATCGGCAGAATCAGTCTGTGCCTCTACAAGAAGGTGATACTGACCTGCTTTAAGACCTATTTTACCGCTTTTTATAACAAGGTCAGTAAGCCTTGAGGTAAACTGTGTGATTTTTTGGTCATTTTCGTTAATAAGCGTTACTGTCCAGCCAACAACAGGCATAGTACCTTCTTCGTGCGTAAGAGTAATATTTACACAACTATCATAAGTAAGTGTAAAGCTATACCAGTCAGAGTCAATACCCTCTTGTCTGTTTGATGTGTTACCATATTTACCGTAGCCGACTGCAATAGACGTTGCAGTTTCTCTTGTATCGTTCGGCTCTTTTTCATAAGTATCTGTCGGATTAAAGGACGTTGAAAGTGTGTACTCGCTTTCAAGGAAATATAATCCCGGTGAAACAACAATACAATAAGAGCCTGCACTTAATCCCACAGGGTCCCAGTCTGAAGTTGCATCTGCCCAAAAGGATTCAAAAAAAGCAATTTCAGTATAATTCTTTTGAAGAGCAGCTTCAGTATCCTGAATTTTATAAAGAGTTACAACCCAACCGGATTTACCCGGGTCAGTTACCTTTTCGTGTTCAAGGCAGATAGTCAAAGCACCATTTTCTGCAATGTCAAAAACATATGCTTCGTAATCCTTTGATGAAGTTATTTTGCCTTGAATATTATTACCTAACGTAATATATGTAGGTGTATTATTTTTAAAAACAGTATCTGTAACAGACATAGCAACGCCATAGCATGCCGTAATACCGATAAGTATTGCAACAACAAGTAATATTGCAAGCGTTCTTTTTTTAACTTTAGCCATTACTTAAACTCCTTTTTAAGCCTTCTGTAACCGAAACTATATCCGATTCACCGCTGTCTGTGTGTGCACACAAAAAGCTGTCAACTAATTCAACGTTGAGTATTGTAAAAGCGCAACTGAGCTGACTGCGCATATATTCAAAAGAAACCTTTCCGTCTCTGCCTGATGCAGCAACAAACCACGCTTTACGTCTTTTTTTAATTGGTTGAGTTTTATTATTGTGGTAAAAGGATGTGTAATAAACCTGAAACCTGTCCACAAGACTTTTAAACGGTGCGGAAAACGTACCGTTATACACAGGGCTGAAAAAGATTATTCCGTCACAGCTTTCAAAAGCATTATAAAATTCAACTAAATCGTTTTTTACACATTTACCGTTTTTTTCGCAAAAATTGCATCCGTCACAAGGGCTGAAGCTTTCACCGTACGTATCAAAAACAATTACATTTTCAGCACCTAAAAAATCTATAACTTCATTACATATTCTGTTTGTAAATCCGTTTTTTCTGCCTGAACCTTTTACAAGTAGATATTTTTTATTCATCTTTTAATTCCTGCATACAATATTTACAGATTAATCTGCCATCTGATGTTTCAAAGAAAAGCGAAGGCAAGTAACCCTCAGTAGAAGTTATGCAATTATCTTTACCGCACCATTTTTCGTGAGTTGACTCCTCAAAGCACGGCTCAATATGCCTACCCGGTTTATTTGAAACCGTTTTTGTAAGACTTATAAGACACGAATCCGCATAATTATCAAAAAGCTTAAAATACTTTGAGCGTGAATCATTATCAATACTCATATCCAACTCTTCACCCCTGGGGAATGGATGCATAATAAGTAAATCAGGCTTGGCAACCATTAACATTCTTTCATCAAGAACAAAATTATGCTTTCTGGATTCGTACATAATTTCACTATCGAAGGATGATTTTTCAACCTTTGTCATATAAAGAATATCAAGCTCGGAAAGAACATCAAAAAGATTATCAACTACAATAAAAGGCTTATCCCTTTTATCCATAAGAGCAACATATTCATCTGACAACGGCTTACCGTTTACGGATATAAAATAAAACTGATTTCCGTTATAAAGGTTAAGACATTGCAACAAGCCTTTTACATAAGCATTGTTTGAAAAATCACCTAAAAAGCCGATTTTCATATTTGAAACATGCCTTTTTTCCAGCCATACAGATGCAATATCGGAAAGTGTTTTTACAGGGTATGCTCTGCCACCGTCACCTGCATTTATAACGGGCACCGTTGCGTAAAGTGATGCAGCTCTTGCAGCGCCTTTTTTATTGTGGCTTAAAACGATTACGTCACCTATGGAAGACATTTCCATAATTTCATCCTTAAGCGTTCTGCCTTCAGTGTGGCAATAATTCACATAAGCGCCACCTGTACGGATTGCAGTAGAAGAAAAAATAGCCTGTGAAAACTGATTTTCTTCGTAAAAAGCGTTGATTACTGTTTTGTTTTTCATTTCATTTGCATAAACACTGCTGTTTTCTTTAATGAATGAAAAACGGTTAAGTGTTTCTCTTAATTCTTCACGGGTAAAATCAGTAATATCAATAAACCTTTTCATTGCCATAAAAATCACCTCTTAC